>JAEZXF010000502.1 GCA_023419995.1 Pseudomonadota bacterium
CACCAGCTCCTCGCGCGCGGCGTTGATGCTGCCGACGGCCAGCGGCCCCAGCGCGATCAGCGCGATCGCCAGCCGCATCGATACGCTGGTCATCAGCTCGTCGCCGTTCGCCGCCACCGACAGCAGGCCGGCGGAGACGCCGATCAGCTGCACGGTGCTGAAGCACAGCGTCAGCACCGCCGTGGCGAAGAGCGGATAGGCGAGCGCGCACCACAGCAGGGCGGGAATGGGATAGGCGAACGCGCCCGGGCCGCCGGCGAGCAGCGCGCCGAGCGTCGAGGCGGCCAGCGCCGCGGCCGGCACCCAGTCGTGCCGGCCGGCTTTGCGCAGGGCTCCCCGCGACCATGCCCGCCGCGGCGGCCAGGTCATGATGACCGGCAGGAACGCGATCATGTTCACCAGCTCCGTGGTGAACCAGAAGGCGAAGCCGACGAAGGGGTTGCGGTCGAACAGCACGAGCGCGGCCCCGCCGCCGACGAGCGCGGCGACGCCGGCCGCGGCGGCGCAGGTGCCGAAGAGATAGACGACGGAGGACGGATGCTGAAGCCGGCGGTCCACCGGCCGCAGCCGCATCAGCAGCGCATAGGCCGCGAGCGCGCCCGCGATGTTGGCCGATGTCAGCCACAGCGTGACGCCCGGCGCGTTGCCGGTGACCATGTCGGCGGCGACGTAGCCGGCGAAGGCCGCGCCCCAGCCGAGCGGCGTCGACAGCGCCGGGTTGCGCACCATCATGCCGAGCAGGATGGCGTTCGCCGGCCACACCGCGGCGAGCAGGCCGATCGGCCTCGTCAGGATGCCGAACAGCGAGGCGAGAAGGACGACGCAGAAGACGAGGGCGAGGTCGCGGACCGGAAGATCCGCAGCCTTCATGACCTGCTTGTGAAACGCCACCGACACGCCGCTCCCGAGCCGAACGAGGATCGCGGCGCCAGACTTGCATGCCGCGGTTCAGATTGGGTTAAGCCGGAGGGACGATTTGTTCCGATGTGCCTGGCGGAGCCGCTCAGCGCCGCAGCACGGCGCCGAGCACGTCGGTGACGCCGATGGCGCCGACGAAGCGCGAGGACTCGTCGAACAGCGCCACCGGCGCGGTGCGCGACTGGTGCATCGCCTGCATCACCGCCTTGAGCGAGGTCCCCGGCTTCGCCCAGTAGATGTGATGAGCCGTGTCGGGAACCGGCTGGAACGGGTCGCACGAGACCCAGTCGGCGGGCTTGTCGTCGCGCATGGCGGCCGTCACCAGCCCGTTGCGGTCGAGCCGGAAGCGCGAGGTCTTGCGCCGGTCGAGCCAGACCCAGCCGTCGCCGGCATCCTCGAGGTCGCGGCGGTCGCGCATGACGTTCCATGCGGTGAGCACCGAAAGCGGGTTCACGTTGGCGATGAAGTCGCGGACGTAGTCGTTGGCCGGGTTGAGGACGATGTCCTCCGGCGCGCCGGTCTGGACGATCCGGCCGCCTTCCATGATGGTGATGCGGTTGCCGATCTTCAGCGCCTCCTCGAGGTCGTGGCTGACGAAGACGATGGTCTTCTTCAGCCGTGCCTGGAGCTCCAGCAGCTCGTCCTGCAGCTTGGTGCGGATCAGCGGGTCGAGCGCGGAGAACGGCTCGTCCATCAGCAGGATCGGCGCCTCGGTGGCGAAGGCGCGGGCGAGACCCACGCGCTGCTGCATGCCGCCGGACAGCTCGTGGGCGTACTTCCCCGCCCATTCCGTGAGGCCGACGAGCGCGAGCTGCCTGCCGACGCGTTCCTTCCTCTCGGCCACCGGCACGCCGGCCAGCTCCAGCCCGAAGCCGACGTTCTCCTCCACCGTGCGCCACGGCAGCAGCGCGAACTGCTGGAACACCATCGCCACGCTCTCGCGGCGGATGCGGCGCAATTCGGCGGCGGGACAGGAGACGACGTCGGTCGAGCGGCCGCGGTCGTGGACGATGACCTCGCCGCGCGTCACCTCGTTCAGCCCGTTGACGGCGCGCAGCAGCGTCGACTTGCCCGAGCCCGACAGGCCCATCAGCACCGAGATCTCGCCCTCATCGACGGTGAGGCTGGCGCCGGCGCAGCCGAGCACCGCGCCGGTCTTCTCCAGGATCTCGGCGCGGCTGGCGCCGGCGTCGATCATCGCCAGCGCCTTCGCCTTCTCGTCGCCGAAGACGATGTCGACGTTCCTGAACTCGACTGCCCTGAACTTGACGGGGGCGCTCATTTGCGTTCCTCCCCGCCGATGCGGGCCATGCGGTCGAGGATGATGGCGAGGATGACGATGGCGAGCCCGGCCTCGAGGCCGAGCGGGATGTTGACCGAGTTCAGCGCCCTGACCACCGGGCGGCCGAGGCCGTTGGCGCCGATCAGCGCCGCGATCACCACCATCGACAGCGACAGCATGATGCACTGGGTCAAGCCGGCCATGATGGTCGGCAGGGCCGAGGGCAACTCGACCTTCCACAGCAATTGCCGCTTCGTCGCGCCGAAGGATTCGCCGGCCTCCAGCAGCGGCTTCGGCACCGAGGTGATGCCGAGATAGGTGAGGCGGATCGGGGCGGGCGAGGCGAAGATGACGGTGACGATCAGGCCGGGCGCGATGCCCAGCCCGAACAGGATCAGCACCGGGATCAGAT
>JAEZXF010000507.1 GCA_023419995.1 Pseudomonadota bacterium
ACAAGGGCCTGATCGTCACCGGCGTGCTGACCGTCGGCGGCGTCGCCATCGCCAACCAGCTCACCATCGGCTGGGGCGAGATCGGCGTGGTCGCCGGCCAGTCCATCACCGGCTCGGCGCTGTTCGCCTGCGGCCTGATCGGCCTGGTCGTCACCGGCCTGATCGTCGTCATCACCGAGTACTACACCGGCACCAACAAGCGCCCGGTTAACTCGATCGCCCAGGCGTCGGTCACCGGCCACGGCACCAACGTGATCCAGGGCCTCGCCGTCTCGCTCGAGTCGACCGCCCTTCCGGCGATCGTCATCGTCGGCGGCATCCTGGCCACGTTCCAGCTCGCCGGCCTGTTCGGCACGGCGATCGCGGTGACGACCATGCTCGGCCTCGCCGGCATGATCGTGGCGCTCGACGCTTTCGGCCCGGTCACCGACAATGCCGGCGGCATCGCCGAGATGTCGGGCCTGCCGCCGGAGGTGCGCCACTCGACCGACGCGCTCGACGCCGTCGGCAACACCACCAAGGCCGTCACCAAGGGCTATGCCATCGGCTCGGCCGGTCTCGGCGCGCTGGTCCTGTTCGCGGCCTATTCCTACGACCTCGAGTACTTTGCGGCCAACAGCGCGCAGTTCCCGTACTTCGCGGATGTCGGCGAGATCTCCTTCTCGCTCGCCAACCCGTACGTGGGCGCCGGCCTGATCTTCGGCGGTCTGATCCCGTACCTGTTCGGCGGCATCGCCATGACGGCGGTCGGCCGCGCGGCCGGCTCGAGCGTCGAGGAAGTGCGTCGCCAGTTCCGCGAGAACCCGGGCATCATGGCCGGCACCTCGAAGCCGGACTACGCCCGCGCCGTCGACCTGCTGACCAAGGCCGCGATCCGCGAGATGATCGTCCCGTCGCTGCTGCCGGTGCTCGCGCCGCTGGTGGTGTATTTCGGCGTGCTGCTGATCTCCGGCTCCAAGGCCTCGGCCTTCGCCGCGCTCGGCGCCTCGCTCCTCGGCGTGATCGTCAACGGCCTGTTCGTCGCCATCTCGATGACCTCGGGCGGCGGCGCGTGGGACAACGCCAAGAAGGCGTTCGAGGACGGCTTCACCGACAAGGACGGCGTCAAGCACCTCAAGGGTTCGGAGGCCCACAAGGCGTCCGTTACCGGCGACACGGTCGGCGATCCCTACAAGGACACGGCCGGCCCGGCGGTGAACCCGGCGATCAAGATCACCAATATCGTCGCCCTGCTGCTGCTCGCCGTCCTGGCGCACTGAGGCGGTTGCCGGAAGCGGGAAGGCCGCAGGGCCTTCTCCGCCGCCGGCTGGCACGAAACGACAAGGCCGCGGGAGCGATCCCGCGGCCTTGCTGCTTCCGGGTGGTGGGCGCCGGCCCGCAACGCGATTGCGGATCGGGCCTGATCCGGGTGCCGGCTGAGCCGGCGAGGCGGCATCCCATGAAAAAAGGCGGCCCATGGCCGCCTTTCGTGTCGTCGGTTCGGGGGATGCGCCGGGGTGCGCCCGTCCTCAGTAGGGGTTGGAGCTGGTCACCGGGGCGCTGCCGCTCAGCACGCCGCTGATGAGGCCGCCGAGGAACGACGTCTCCCTGCCGCCGGTCGGCGTCGTGCGCGAGATGAAGTCGAACAGCTTGCCGTCCTGGACGCCGTAGTGGGCGATGTTGGAGACGCGGCCGTCGGTGCCGAAATAGACCGCCAGCACGCGCTGGTCGACGACGCGCGGGTTCATGAACGCCACCGGGCGGGTGCGGGTCTGCGAGATGTAGTAGAACGCCTCGGTGTCGAAGGTCGCCGTGGTCGAGGGCGTGCCGAGCGACAGCAGCACCTGCTCGCGGCTGGAGCCGACGGGCACGAGGTCGAGCGTTTCCTGATCGACGACGAAGCCGTGCGACAGCGTCTCGCTCGGCCGCAGGTTCTCCGCCGTGTTGCAGCCGGCCAGGAGCAGCGCCACGCCCGTGGCGGCGAGCACGATACGGGCAGGACGGGCAATGCCTGTTCTGGAATTTTGCGAATGCACCGGCAACTCCATCATTTCCACATCGTGCCAGCGGCTTGCGCCGGGCGGCAAAAGCGGTAAACCAGCTTGCGCGGCGATGCAACCGCGCCGCGGATCGAAACCTGCCGTTGGAAGGCGTTCGCCATGTTCAAGTCCATCCTGAGCTTCGGCCGGCCGTCCAATCGGCATGTGACCGATGCGCTCTACGAGGCAATCGTGGCATCCGCGCGGCAGCCGCATTTCTATTCCGCGTGGGAGGTGCCGGACACGCCGCTCGGCCGCTACGAGATGCTGTCGCTGCACGTGTTCCTGTTCCTGGAGCGCGCCCGCGGCCGGCAGGACGGGATGCCCGAGCTGGCGCAGGACCTGACGGACGAGTTCTTCAAGGACATGGACCACTCGCTGCGCGAGCTCGGCATCGGCTACATGGGGGTGCCCAAGCGCATGAAGAAGCTGGCCAAGATGTTCTACGGCCGCGCCGGATCCTATCGCGCGGCGATCGAGGCCGGCGACGGTCCCGGGCTCGCGGCGGCGCTCGCCCGCAACGTGCAGCCGCAGCGCCCCGACTGGCCGCATGCCGGCGCGCTCGCCGCCTATGTGCGGCAGGCGTCGGCCGCGCTCGCCGCGCAGGACGACGAGGAGATCCTGGCCGGCCGCATCGCCTTCCCCCGTGCCGGGGAGCAGGAGGCCGGCACATGAGCCGGCACGAAACGGGCGCGAGCCCGGTCTCCTTTCCCGTCCATGTCGCGCGCCTGCCGAGGAAGGGCATGGTCGTCACCGTCGAGGCCGACGAGGCCCAGCGCGCCGCGCTGGCCGGCGTCCACGACCTGCTCGCGGTCGACCGCTTCTCCGCCGCGCTGGAGGTGACGCCGTGGAAGCAGGGCGGCGTGCGGGTCGAGGGACGGGTGGCGGCCGCCATCGTCCAGGCCTGCGTCGTCACGCTGGAGCCGGTCGAGGCCGTGATCGACGCCGCGGTGGAGGCGGTCTTCGTTCCCGAGGGGTCGAAGCTCGCAGTGCCCGCCTACTCGGCCGAGGGCGAGATCCTGCTCGACGCCGAGGGCGACGATGCGCCCGAGCTGTTTTCCGGCGATACGGTCGATGTCGGCCAGCTCGCCGAGGAGTTCTTCTCGCTTGCGATCGATCCCTATCCGCGCAAGGCCGGTGCCGCCCTATCCGCCGGCGAGGCGGAGGAAAAGCACGGCCCGCTCTACGACAAGCTCAAGGAACTGAAGAAGAAGCTTTGAAATAGCTGGGCCAGCCGGTGAATCCGGTTGTGCGGCATCGTAAAACCGCTATTTTCGCGAAAATCTGTCCCTCACCCCCGTTCGGGGCTCCAGAAGAAACGACTGCCTCTTGATACGCATCGCCATCGACGCAATGGGTGGAGACCACGGACCGGAGGTCACCATCGCGGGCCTCGACAAGGTTGCCGAGCGCCGCCCCGACGTCCGCTTCGTCCTCTTCGGGCGCGACGACCGCGTCCGCCCGGTTCTCGACCGGCATCCGCGCGTCGCCGCCGCCTCCCAGTTCGTCCACTGCGACGTTGCCGTGCGCATGGACGACAAGCCGAGCCAGGCCCTGCGGCAGGGGCGCTGGAAATCGTCGATGTGGAAGGCGATCGAGGCGGTCAAGACCGGCGATGCCGACGTCTGCGTCTCGGCCGGCAACACCGGCGCGCTGATGGCGATGTCGAAGTTCTGCCTGCGCACCATGGCCGCCATCGAGCGGCCGGCCATCGCCGCCATCTGGCCGACCGTCCGCGGCGAGAGCATCGTCCTCGACGTCGGGGCCACCATCGGCGCGGATTCCCACCAGCTCATCGACTTCGCCATCCTCGGCTCGGCGATGGCGCGCGCCATCTTCGCCATCGAGCGGCCGTCGGTCGGCCTGCTCAACGTCGGCGTCGAGGAGGTGAAGGGCCAGGAGGAGGTCAAGGAGGCCGGGCGCCTGCTGCGCGAGGCCGAGCTGAAGTCGATGGACTATCGCGGCTTCGTCGAGGGCGACGACATCGGTCGCGGCTCGGTCGACGTCGTGGTGACCGAGGGCTTCGCCGGCAACATCGCGCTGAAGACCGCCGAGGGCACGGCCAAGCAGATTGCCGAATACCTGCGCGCCGCGATGAGCCGCACCTTCATGACCAAGCTGGGCTACGTTCTGGCGCGCGACGCCTTCAACCATCTGCGCGAGAAGATGGACGTCCGCCGCGCCAATGGCGGCGTCTTCCTCGGCCTCAACGGCATCGTGGTCAAGAGCCACGGCGGCGCGGACCCCGAGGGGTTCGCCGCGGCCGTCGAACTGGGCTATGATATGGCCCGCAGCCGGCTTATGGACGGCATCCGCGGCGAACTCGAGGCGTTCCACGGCGGCCGCCTCGGGAAGCGCGGGGCGCCGGCGGACGGTGCGGACGTTTCCGAGGAAGAGCAGGGCTAGGTGCATGATAAGATCAGTCGTGCGC
>JAEZXF010000510.1 GCA_023419995.1 Pseudomonadota bacterium
GCGCAGAACCGCGGAGACGACGCGGCAGGAGCTCGCGGCCCTGATGGTCGGGCAGGAGGTCGCCACGCCGCCGGTGCCGCCGGTGAAGCGCGGACCGGAGCTGCTCTCCCTCGACGCCGTCTCGACGGCGCCCGGTCCCGGCGGCAGCCCGCTCGACGGCGTGTCGCTGACGCTCCAGTCCGGCGTCATCACCGGCCTCGCCGGCGTCTCCGGCAACGGGCAGGCCGCGCTGGCCGCGCTGCTTTCCGGCACCGCCGCGCCGGTTGCCGGCACGATCCGCATCGGTAGTGAGGTGGTCGCCGGCTGGTCGCCGCGCGCCGCCCTCGCCCACGGCATCGCCCGCATCCCGGAGGACCGCCACGCGGTCGGCTCGATCGCCGACATGAGCGTGACCGAGAACGTGATTTCCGAGCGCTACCGCTCGCCGCGCTTTTCCCGCCACGGCTTCCTCGACTGGAAGGCGGCGCGCCGCTTCGCCGAGGAGCTGATCCGCGACTACGACGTCAAGTGCCCGTCGCCCGAGACGCGCATCCGCCTGCTTTCGGGCGGCAACATGCAGAAGCTGATCCTCGGCCGGGCGCTCGATCCCGACCCGGTCGTCATCCTCGCCAACCAGCCGACGCGCGGCCTCGACGTCGGCGCGGTCGCCTATGTCCACGGCCGGCTGCTGGACGCCCGCGCCAGGGGCGCGGCGATCCTGCTGATCTCGGAGGACCTGGACGAGATCCTCGCCCTGTCCGACGAGGTGCGGGTGATGTTCAAGGGCAGGCTTTCCGCGCCCTCGCAGCGCGGCGAACGCTCGATCCGCGACCTCGGCGAGCTGATGGCCGGCCACGGCCTCGAGGAGGCGGCGTGACGCGGATCGTGGCGGATATGAGCTCCCGCTCCCTTCTCCCCGTTCACGGGGAGAAGGTGCCCGAAGGGCGGATGAGGGGCGGTGCGAACCTTGCAAGGCCGGCTCTGCCCCTCATCTGGCTGCCGCCATCTTCTCCCCGTGAACGGGGAGAAGAGCGCCGGCCGCCATGCCGGCTCCCATTCCCGCAGTGGCGGAGGCGTGCCCATGCGGCTTGAGCCGAAGCCCGCGCCGTCGCTCGCCGTCACGCTCGCCTATCCGGCGGGCGCGGTCGCCGCCACCTTCGTCATCGCCTCGCTTCTGGTGCTGGCGGCTGGCGCGTCGCCGCTCTCGGTGTTCGCGCTGGTGGTCAAGGGCGCGGCCGGCTCGCGCTTCGCCATCCTCGAAACGCTGACGCGCGCCACGCCGCTGATCTTCACCGGCCTCGCCGTCGCCGTCGCCTTCCGCGCCCGGCTGTGGAACATCGGCGCCGAGGCCCAGCTCTATGCCGGCGGCGTTGTCACGGTGGTGCTCGGCACCGGCGCGCTGCCCCTGCCGGCGCCGATCCTGATCCCGCTGATCATGGTCGCCGCGATGGCGGCGGGCGCGGTGCTGCTCGCCGGTCCGGCCATCCTCAAGACCCGGTTCGGGGTCGACGAGGTCGTCACCACGCTCCTGTTCAACTTCATCATGATCCTGTTCGTCTCGATGCTGCTCGAGGGCGTGCTGAAGGACCCGATGGGCATGGGCTGGCCGCAGTCGCAGCGCGTCGTCGGCGACGCGCAGCTTCCCCGGCTCATCCCGCGCACGCGCCTGCATCTCGGCTTCGTCATCGCGCTCATCGCCGCCGTCGCCGTGTGGGTCGTCATGAAGAAGACGGCGCTCGGCTACGAGATGCGCGCCGTCGGCCACAATCCCGAGGCAGCGCGCTTCGCCGGCATCCCGGTCAACCGGGTGCTGATGAAGACGGCGCTGCTGTCGGGCGGCCTCGCCGCGCTCGCCGGCTTCTCCGAGGTCGCGGGGCTCAAGGGCAACCTCACCTTGGACCTGTCGCCCGGCTTCGGCTACACCGGCATCGTCGTCGCGATGCTGGCGATGCTCAACCCGCTCGGCGTCGTCGCGGCGGCGATCTTCGTCGCCGGCATCTTCGTCGGCGCCGACGCGATGAGCCGCACGGCCGGCGTTCCCTCCTACATCGCGCAGGTGATGGTCGCGACCTCGCTCTTGACCATGGTGGTGGCGATCATGCTGACGCGCTTCCGTATCCGGTGGAGGTGAGGCGATGGTCGAGGCCTTCGAGATCCTGTTCACCGCGTCGTTCTGGGTCGCCGCGATCCGCATCGCCTCGCCGCTGATCTTCGCCACCATGGGCGAGCTGATCTGCGAGCGCGCCGGCGTGCTCAATCTCGGCATCGAGGGCATCATGACCGTCGGCGCCTTCGCCGGCTGGCTCACTGTCTACTGGGGCGGCGACCTGTGGGCGGGGGTGGCCGTCGCCGCGCTGTCGGGAGCGCTGTTCGGCCTCGTCCACGGCACGCTCACCGTGCCGCTCGGCCTGTCGCAGCACGTCGTCGGCATCGGCATCACGCTCTTGGCCACCAGCCTCACCTACTTCACCTACCGGCTCGCCCTGCCGGAAGTCACCTCGCCGCCGAAGATCGAGCCGTTCCAGCCGCTGCCGGTGCCGCTTCTCTCCGACATCCCCCTCGTCGGGCCGGCGCTGTGCAACCAGACGCCGCTGACCTATCTCGCCTTCGTCACCGTCGGCGTCGTCGCCTGGGTGCTCTACCGCACGCCGCTCGGGCTGGCGGTGCGCGCCGCCGGCGAGAACCCGGCCGCCGTCGAGGCGCAGGGAATCTCGGTGACGGCGGTGCGCATGGGCGCGGTGATGGCCGGCAGCGCGCTGATGGCGGTCGGCGGCGCGTTCCTGACCATGTCGGCCTTCAACTCGTTCTTCTTCGAGATGATCAACGGCCGCGGCTGGATCTGCATCGCGCTGGTGGTGTTCGGTTCGTGGCGCCCGGGCAAGGCGCTGCTCGGCGCCATCCTGTTCGCCGCCTTCGACGCCTACCAGGTGCGCCTGCAGCAGCTGACCGGCGGTGCGGTGCCCTACCAGCTCTTCCTGATGATGCCCTTCGTGCTGTCGATCGCGGCGCTCGTCGTCATGTCGCGCCGCGCGTCCTACCCGAAGGCGCTGATGATCCCCTACCGGAAAGGCGAAAGATGAGCTTCGACCTGATCGTCAAGGGCGGCACCCTGCCCGGTGGAGAGCAAGCCGACATCGCGATCTCCGGCGACCGCATCGTGGCGGTGGAGCACGGCATCGCGGCCGAGGCCGGTCGGGTGGTCGACGCTTCCGGCTGCCTCGTCTCGCCGCCCTTCGTCGACCCGCATTTCCACATGGACGCGACGCTCTCCTACGGCATTCCGCGCATCAACGCCTCGGGCACGCTGCTCGAGGGCATCGCGCTGTGGGGCGAGCTGAAGCCGCTGCTCACCCACGAGGCGGTGACGGAGCGAGCGCTCGCCTATTGCGACTGGGCGGTGTCGATGGGCCTGCTCGCCATCCGCACCCATGTCGATGTCTGCGACGACCGGCTGCTCGCGGTCGAGGCGCTGCTGGAGGTGAAGAAGACGGTCGCGCCCTATATCGACCTGCAGCTCGTCGCCTTCCCGCAGGACGGCTATTTCCGCGACCCGACGGCGAGGGAGAACACCATCCGCGCGCTCGACATGGGCGTCGACGTCGTCGGCGGCATCCCGCATTTCGAGCGCACCATGGAGGACGGCCGCCGCTCCGTCACCGAGCTGTGCGAGATCGCGGCCGCGCGCGGCCTGAGGGTCGACCTGCACTGCGACGAGACCGACGACCCGCTGTCGCGCCACGTCGAGCAGCTCGCCTACGAGACGCAGCGGCTCGGGCTTCAGGGCCGCGTCAACGGCTCGCACCTGACCTCGATGCACTCGATGGACAACTACTACGTCTCGAAGCTGCTGCCGCTGATGGCGGAGGCGCAGGTGTCGGCGATCCCCAACCCGCTGATCAACATCGTCCTGCAGGGCCGCCACGACACCTACCCGAAGCGGCGCGGCATGACGCGCGTGCCGGAGATGCTGAAGGCCGGCATCCGCGTCGGCTTCGGCCAGGATTGCGTGCTCGATCCGTGGTATTCGCTCGGCACCGCCGACATGCTCGACGTCGCCTTCATGGGCCTGCACGTGGCGCAGATGACCAGCCCGCAGGACATGCGCCGCTGCTTCGACATGGTGACCAAGGAGAGCGCCGCGATCATGGGGCTCGACGGCTACGGGCTGGAGCCCGGCTGCACGGCGAGCCTCGTCGTGCTCGACGCCGGCAACCCCGTCGAGGCGATCCGCCTGCGCGCCGAGCGGCTGTGCGTGGTGGCCAAGGGCAGGATCGTGGCCGAACGGCCGCGCCGTGACACCGCGCTGTCGCTGCCGGGCCGGCCCGCCGGCGTCAACCGCCGGCATACGGTGTAGGTTTCAGGCAACGTCTGCGCTGCCCCTCACCCTTACCCTCTCCCCGTGAACGGGGAGAGGGGGACGTCGGCGTCGCGGCCATCTTC
>JAEZXF010000046.1 GCA_023419995.1 Pseudomonadota bacterium
GGATGATGATGGCGAGCGAGGAGCCGACGGACAGGTGCATGCGCACCGCCTCCTCGACGCCGAGCAGGCCGAACACCTGGTAGAACACCGGCACCAGAACCGCGCCGCCGCCGATGCCGAACACGCCGGCCATCAGCCCGGAGACGACGCCGGACGCGGCGATCGCGAGCGCGAAAACGGCGAGTTCGCCGAGCGGCAGGTCCAGTCCGGTCATGAAGAAGTCCCCGATGCGGTCGACGTTGCGTAGACCGCCGGGCGGCGGAAGTAAATCGGGTCAGGCCGCCTCGACCTGTTCGCCCAGCCGCACATGGGCGAGCGCGTCGCGCAGCACCTGCGGGCCGGCGCCCGGCTTCACCGCCTCGGTCGACAGCATCTGCCGCCAGCGCCGCGCGCCGGGAAGGCCGTGGAACAGCCCGGTCATGTGGCGGGTGACGTGGGCGAGCCGGCCTCCGGCCGCGATGTGGCCGGCGGCATAGTCCATCATCTCCTCGATGACGGCGGCCCAGTCGGGCGCGCGCTCCGCCTCGCCGTGGATGCGCGCGTCGACGCCGGCGAGAAGGCCGGGTTCATGGTAGGCGGCGCGGCCGAGCATGACGCCGTCGACGCCCCGCCCCAGATGCGCCTCGGCCTCGGCAAGCGTGCGCACGCCGCCGTTGATGCCGACGAAGCGGCCGGGCAGCCGCTGCTTCAGCCGGTAGACCCGCTCGTAGTCGAGCGGGGGGATGTCGCGGTTCTCCTTCGGGGAAAGGCCCTGCAGCCATGCCTTGCGCGCATGCACCCACAGCGCATCCGCGCCGGCCGCGAACACGGCGTCGGCGATGCCGTCGAGCGCTTCCTCGGGGTCCTGCTCGTCGACGCCGATGCGGCACTTCACCGTCACCGGGATCGACACCGCCGCCTTCATCGCCGCGACACCCTCGGCCACCAGGGCCGGGGTCTTCATCAGGCAGGCGCCGAACGTGCCGGACTGGACGCGGTCGGAAGGGCAGCCGACATTGAGGTTGACCTCGTCATAGCCGAAGCTTTCGCCGATCCGCGCCGCCTCGGCGAGCTTCGCCGGCTCCGAGCCGCCGAGCTGCAGCGCGACAGGGTGCTCATCGGGATGGAAGGCGAGCAGGCGCTCGCGCTCGCCGCGGACCACGGCGTCGGCCACCACCATCTCGGTGTAGAGAAGCGTCTGCCGCGTCAGCCGGCGATGGAAGAACCGGCAATGCCGGTCCGTCCAGTCCATCATCGGCGCGACGGCGAAGACGGGCGGGTCGTAGAGGCCTCTCGCGAGGCTCGGTGCGGACGTCTCGTGCAAGGCCGGCCTTTCGGATTGGTTGGCGGGCCCCGGCCCTGCCCCGGACACGGCCTCAGGCCGCGTCGGCAGCCGCGCGCGCCTCGGCCAGCGCCTTCAGGTCGGCCGGCTTCAGCTCGACCGACTCGCCGCAGCCGCAGGCCGACGACTGGTTGGGATTGACGAAGGTGAACCCGGTGCGCAGCTTCGTCTTCTCGAAATCCATCTCGGTGCCTAGCAGGAACAGCACCGCGGCGGGCGCGACCCACACATGGGCGCCCTCGTGCTCGATATGATCCTCGCCGGCGACCGGCTCGGTCACGAGGTCGATGGTGTACTCCATGCCGGCGCAGCCGCCCTTCTTGACGCCGACGCGGATGCCGCGCGCGCCTTCGCGCGTGGCGACGATCTCGCGGACCCGCGCGGCGGCGGCCCCGGTCATCGTCATGATCTGAAATCTGCCCATTTCGCGTCTCCATTCGGCACCGGTTCAAGGCCGGCGGAACGATTCATGCCTCAACATGGTGAATATAACGCATTCCCGCAAGTCTGCCGCATACGTGATGGAACCGGGCACGCCGCGGAGGGTTGGAGGGGATGGTCGGGGGAAACGACAGAAGAGGAATGGAAAGATGAAACTTCGCCTCACCGCCGTTCTGGCCGCCTTTACCCTTGGCGCAGGCATCTCCACGGCTGCCGCCCAGTCCTACCTGATCGAGCCCGAGCAGGAAGTGATCATCCGGGAATACATCACCACCCAGCCCGTCGAGCCGGTCGATCCCGGCATCGACTTCGACTTCACGGTAGGCTCGATCGTGCCCGACACCGTGGAAGTCTACGAGCTTCAGGCGCCCCAGATCGACACGCGCTACGAATACGTGGTCGTGGAGGAGCGCACCGTCCTGGTCGAGCCGGGGACGCGGCGCATCATCCACATCATCGAATGAGGCCGCCAGGCTTCGCCAGCCGTCCAGCCGGTGCCGACGCGCCGGCTGGCCGCGTTCAGTACCAGCCGACCGCCACCTGCGCCTCTTCCGACATCCGGTCGGGGCTCCACGGCGGATCGAAGGTCATCTTGACCTCCACCCCCGACACGCCCTCGACCGCGCCGACCGCGTTCTCGACCCATCCCGGCATCTCGCCCGCCACCGGGCATCCCGGCGCGGTCAGCGTCATGTCGATCTTGACCGAGCGGTCGTCCTCGATGTCGATGCGGTAGATCAGGCCGAGCTCGTAGATGTCGGCCGGGATCTCCGGGTCGTAGACGGTCTTGAGCGCGGCGATGATGTCGTCGGTCAGCCGCATCAGCTCGTCCTGCGGGATCGCCGAGGCCGAAAAGACCGAATCCGCCGGCGCGGCCTCGTCCTGCGTGTGTTTCTGGGTCTCGTCCATCGTCGTCATCCGAAAAATCCCCGCGCCTTCTCCAGCGCCTGCGCCAGGACGTCGATCTCGGCCCTGGTGTTGTACATCGCGAACGAGGCGCGGCACGTCGACGTCACGCCGAACCGCTTGAGCAGCGGCTGGGCGCAATGCGTGCCGGCGCGCACCGCCACGCCCGAGCGGTCGATCAGCATCGACACGTCGTGGGCATGGATGCCCTCCATCTCGAACGAGACGATGGCGCCCTTGCCCGGCGCGTTGCCGAAGATGCGCAGCGAGTTGATGGCCGAAAGCCGCTCGTGCGCATAGGCGGTCAGGTCCGCCTCGTGCGCGGCGATGCGCTCGCGGCCGACGGCCTGCATGTAGTCGAGCGCGGCGCCGAGGCCGATCGCCTGCACGATCGGCGGCGTGCCGGCCTCGAAGCGGTGCGGCGGCTCGTTGTAGGTCACGGCGTCCTCGGTGACCGTCTCGATCATCTCGCCGCCGCCCTCGAACGGCCGCATCGTCGCCAGCCTGTCCTTCCGGCCGTAGAGCACGCCGATGCCCGACGGGCCGTAGACCTTGTGGCCGGTGAACACGTACCAGTCGCAGCCGAGGTCGCGCACGTCGACCGGCATGTGCACGGCGGCCTGGCTGCCGTCGACCAGCACCGGGATGCCGCGCTCGTGGGCGATGCGCACGATCTCCTTGATCGGCGTGACGGTGCCGAGCGCGTTCGACATCTGCGTGATGGCGACGAGCTTCGTCTTCTCCGTCAGGCACTTCTCGAACGCCTCGACGTGGAAGACGCCGTCGTCGTCCACCGGCGCCCAGACCAGCTTCGCGCCCTGCCGCTCACGGATGAAATGCCACGGCACGATGTTGGAGTGGTGCTCCATGATCGACAGCACGATCTCATCGCCCGCGCCGATGTTGGGCATGCCCCAGCCATAGGCGACCGTGTTGATCGACTCGGTCGTCGACTTGGTGAAGACGATCTCGTCGACGCTCTCGGCGTTGAGGAAGCCGCGCACGATCTCCCGCGCCCGCTCGTAGGCGTCGGTCGCGGCATTGGAGAGGAAATGCAGGCCGCGATGGACGTTGGCGTATTCGTGGGCGTAGGCGTTCGAGACGGCGTCGATCATCGCCTGCGGCTTCTGCGCCGACGCGCCGTTGTCGAGATAGACGAGCGGCTTGCCGTAGACGGTGCGCGACAGGATGGGAAAGTCCCTGCGCACCGCCTCGACGTCATAGGCCGCCTGTTCCACGATCTGGTCCATCCGCGTCATCCGTCAGCCGTGCGAGGCGAACCAGAGGTCGAGCTTCTCCTCCAGCGCCGCCACCAGCGCCTCGTCCTCGAGTTCCTCGACGATCTCGGCGAGGAACGCCTTGATCAGCAGCCCGCGCGCCGTCTTCTCCTCGACGCCGCGCGCCATCAGGTAGAACAGGTGGTCGCGGTCGATCTCGGTCATCGTCGCGCCGTGGCCGCAGGCC
>JAEZXF010000100.1 GCA_023419995.1 Pseudomonadota bacterium
GCTTGACCCCGTATCGCGGCAGCGCCTATCGCTTGGGCCTTGGAGACGAGCGGAGCGGATCATGGCGCTGGACGGAAAGACGGCAATCGTCACGGGCGGGGCGAGCGGCATCGGCCGGGCCATCGCCGAGCGGTTCCTCAACGACGGCGCGCGCGTCGTCATCGCCGATGTCGACGCCGAGAAGGCAAGAAGGACCGAGGCGGACCTGGCGCGGCTGGGCGAGGTGCGCTTCATCCGCGCCGATGTCGGGCGCAAGCTCGACGTGCACAATCTCGTCGCCGCCACGGTCGACGCCTTCGGCGACATCGACATCCTGATCAACAATGCCGGCATCGTGCACGCGGCCGAATTCCTCGACGTGAAGGAGGAGGATTTCGACCGGGTGATGAACGTCAACCTCAAGGGGGCGTTCCTCGCCGGGCAGGCGGCCGCGCGCTTCATGGTCGACAAGGTGAAGGCCGGCGGCGCGCCGGGCGCCATCGTCAACATGTCGTCGGTCAACGCCATCTTCGCGCTGCCGGACCAGCTCGCCTATTCGGTGTCGAAGGGCGGGGTGTCGCAGCTGACCAAGGCGATGGCCCTGTCGCTGGCGCAGTGGGGCATCCGCGTCAACGCCATCGGTCCCGGCTCGATCGCCACGGACATGCTGGCGACGGTGACGGCGGGCTCGGAGGGCCGGAACCGCATCCTGTCGCGCACGCCGCTCGGCCGCGTCGGCGAGCCGGCGGAGATCGCGGCCATCGCCGCGTTCCTCGCCTCGGACGAGGCGAGCTACATCACCGGCCAGACCATCTATGCCGACGGCGGGCGGCTGGCGCTCAACTACACGGTGAAGCCGCCGGCGGAGGCGTGACGGACGCGTGAACGGCGACGGTCGTGCCGAGGGTGGGACGGCAGGTTGGCCGGTGTCGATCCTGATCTGTCTGCCGGCATCCGCCGGGGTCGAGCCGCTTGCCTCGACTCGTCCTGCGGACGCCCGTGAAGGGAGAGTGGAGACGCTGCCTGCGGCCTTGCCGCGTCCCCTTTCCCGCTTGCGGTCGAGGAGCGGTCTGCGCCGCAGACGAAAAACCCGACTCCTGCTGTCCGGGCGACGCACGCCCGGAGCGCAAGCAGCAGCGGCCCGAGGGCCGGCCGAGGGGCAGCGCGAACCGGGACAGCGTGGACCATCCCGGCAAACGCGAACACGGGCGGGCGGCGGGTCGAGCGCCTGTCCGCGGGGCCGGGCCCTTGCCTATTCCTCGTCGTCGTCGCGCGGGGTCGACTTGAGCGACGACAGCTTGGCGAAGACGGCGTCGGCGTCGAGCTCGTCGTCGTCCCGCGACGCGCGCTCGTCGCGCACTTCCAGGCTCTCGGTCATCGAGGCCGGCAGCAGCGTGTCGCCGACCGGGGCGGCGGGCTGGCCGCGCGAGGCGCGCTGCACCTCGAGGTCGAGGTCGATCTGCGAGCACAGGCCGAGCGTCACCGGGTCCATCGGCGTCAGGTTGGCGGCGTTCCAGTGGGTGCGGCCGCGGATCTGCTCGATGGTCGACTTGGTGGTGCCGACGAGGCGCGAGATCTGCGCGTCCTTCAGCTCGGGATGGTTCTTGACCAGCCACAGGATGGCGTTGGGCCGGTCCTGGCGCTTGGACAGCGGGGTGTAGCGCGGCGTGCGGCGCTTGGATTCCGGCACCCGCACCTTGGGGTCGGACAGCTTGAGCCGGTGCGCCGGCTCGGCCTCCCCCTTGGCGATTTCCTCGCGCGAAAGCTGGCCGGTCATGACGGGATCGAGGCCCTTGATGCCCTGCGCGGCCTCGCCATCGGCGATCGCCTTCACCTCGAGCGGGTGCAGCGTGCAGAACTGGGCGATCTGGTCGAAGGAGAGCGCGGTGTTGTCGACGAGCCAGACGGCGGTCGCCTTGGGCATGAGCAGCGTGTTGGCCATGGGTAAAGTCCTCTCGTTCGCCCGCGTCCCTGTCGCGGGCGGTGGGCAAAGCCACCAATTTGGGAAATCGACGCAGATATAGCGGCATTCGCGGCGAACCGCAACGAAAAGGCGGCGGCGGCCGCGTCTCAGTTTGAACTTCGGCTGCGCTCCGTTCGCCCGATGGGATGCATCGCCCGGCGTGCCTTCTCGCCATTGCGCCGATCGAACGCCGTTGTCAGAGTGCGGAATCGCCGCGAAAGAGACAGCCCATGCCCCTCGGTCGACGCCTGACAATCCTGCTCAAGGTCCTGGGCGTGTTCCTGCTGATGGGACCGCCCGTCGGCGCGCTGACCTTCTTCGCCGGAATGGGCGTCTATGGAGCGAGCCAGACAGGCGACATCGCCGACATTGTGTGGATCACCCTCTTCGGCCTCATCTACGGCTTGCCGCTGGGCTATCTCGTGGGCCTCGCGCCCGCCGCCGCTGCCGGGTTCGTCCTCGGGGCAACGGCCGTCCTGCACCATGTTCCGGGACACCTGTTCTCGGCAGCGACCGGCTTCCTCGTCGGCCTCTGGCTGGTCTATGCGGGAGGAAGCTCCCTCCCGCTGCCGGGCACCGGCAACGCGTCCGACTCCGTGCCGGCGGTTCTTCTCATCACGACGTGCCTCGTCGCAATGGTTCTGTGCTGGGCGGTCGCGCGCCGGACGATCGGGAGACCAGCCGCACCGTCGTCGGCACCTGTCGGGCATGGTCATCCGCCGGCATAGCGATGCCTGCCACCTCCTCGCCCTGAGAAACGAGCAATCGCCCGGATGGCAGGGGCGGGCTCGCTGCGGGAAGGGCAGAGGGCGAAAACCCAAACCGGGACTGGTCGCGGCGGAAGAGGGATTGACAATAATTCTGGAACTCTTATTCTAAAATAAATGTTCTAATATTGAGTGGAAAGATGGCCCGCTCGCGATCCTTCGACGAACAGGAGATCCTCACCCGGGCGATGCACGCCTTCCGCCGGCACGGCTATGCGCGCATCTCGATCCGGCAGCTCGAGGAGGCGACGGGTCTCACCTCCGGCAGCCTCTACAACGCCTTCGGCGACAAGGACGGGCTCTACCGCGCGGCGATCGCGCATTATGTCGACGGCTTCGTCATCGCCCGGCTCCGGGCCCATGCCGGGCCGCAGGCCACGCTCGAGGACCTGGAGGAGTTCTTCCTCACCCTGTTCCGGCCGCCGATGACGGACGGCTTCGGCTGCCTCGTGAGCAATGCGGCGATGGAGTTCGGCTCCTCGGGCTCCGTCGCCGACGAGGGCGTCGGCCGGGCGCTGGATCTGGTCGACGCGTCGATGCGCGCCGTCCTCGGGCGCGAGATCGGCCGCGAGGCGGCCGGGCCCGCGGCGATGCGCCTGTCGCTGATGTACCAGGGCATCCTTCTCATGACGCGCGCGGGCCGCGCCGGGAAGGACCACGAGGATGCGATCCGGGCCGAGTTCGAGCGCCTGAGACTCGAGCGTGCCCGGTTCAGATCCGTTCAGGAAACCACGACGCCAGCCGGAGAAAGGTGATCCCATGTCGAGGAAGTTCAACCTGAAGGGCGTGACGCCCCCCGCATTCTACAGCCACGGCGTCGAGGTCGTCTCGCCGCAGCGCCTCGTCTTCGTGGCGGGCCAGGTCGGCGTGCGGCCGGACGGCAGCGTCGCCGAGGGTATCGCCGAGCAGACGCGCGTCGCCATCGGCAACCTGAACACCGTCCTCGCCGAAGCCGGGATGGACGGGTCCAACATCGTCAAGTCCACCATCTACCTGACGGACGAGAGCCTGATGGAGGGCTTTGCCGCCGCCGGCGGGCCGCTCCTGCCG
>JAEZXF010000235.1 GCA_023419995.1 Pseudomonadota bacterium
GGCCTGCGCGAACGGGTCGCCGTTGCCGCTGCCGCGCTCCGACCAGCCGTGCCCCGGCCGGTCGAGGAACAGCATCTCGGCGCGCCCCTCTAGCAGCGGCCGCGCCGGCACCATCTGGTCGAGCAGGGTGCCGCTGGCACCGTGGATGAAGACCACGGGCGGCAGGTCGGCGCTCTCGCCGGGCGGCATGCTGCGCCTGCGCGACGCGTCGGCCGGCGTGTTCTCGCCCAACCCGATGCCGCCTTCCTATGTCGAGGAGGCCGCGATCCCGCTGGTGCTCCGGCCCGCGGCGTTCGGCTGGAACGCGCACGACGTCGCCGGGCTCTATGCCCATGTGGTGGCGGCCGCGCCGCGCTACGGCGAGATCGCCGCGCCCACGGTCGTCGTCTCGGGCGACAGCGACAACGTGGTCTACGAGGAGATCCACTCGCTGGGCCTCGCCCGCGACATTGCCGGGGCGGAGCTGGTGTGGGTGCGGAATCTCGGCCACAAGCCGGACTGGGTGGCGCCCGACCTGGTGGTCCGGGCGATCGAGAAGGTGGCGGGCCGCGAGGTCGATCTCCAGGCCGCGGCGAGGGCGCTGGAAGCGCGCATCGCCGGCGACGCGCACCGGCCCGCCGGCCTGTGGACCGGCGGGAAGCCGCCGATGCCGGCCATGCCCTGATCGCTTCGGGATTTGGCGGGAACGCCGGAGCGGTCGTCGTCCCTTTCCTGCGCGGTTCCGGCGGAAAGCCGCCTCGCACCTTCAGGCTCTGGCCGCGTTCAGGCGGCGGGGTGCTCCTCGGCGCCGATATAGGCGATGCGCAGCATATTGGTCGAACCCGGCGTGCCGAAGGGCACGCCCGCCGTGATGATGATGCGGTCGCCCTCGCGGCCGAAGCTTTCCTCGTGGGCGATGCGACAGGCGCGCTCGACCATGTCGTCGAGGTCGTGTGCGTCCTCGGTGACCACGCAGTGCAGGCCCCAGACCAGGCTGAGCCGGCGCGCCGTCTTCAGCACCGGCGACAGCGCGACGATGGGAAGCTGCGGCCGCTCGCGGGCGGCGCGCAGGCCGGTCGCGCCCGACGAGGTGTAGGTGACGATGGCCGACAGCTTCAGCGTCTCGCCGATCTGGCGGGCGGCGGCCGAGATGGCGGCGGCGCCCGTCGCCTCGGGCTCGGAGCGCTGGGCGTTGATGATGCCGGGGTAGAGCGGGTCCTTCTCGACCTGGACGGCGATGGAGTTCATCGTCGCCACCGCCTCGACCGGGTACTGGCCGGCGGCGGATTCGGCGGACAGCATGACGGCGTCGGCGCCCTCGAACACGGCGATCGACACGTCCGACACCTCGGCGCGGGTCGGCACCGGGGCGGAGATCATCGATTCCAGCATCTGCGTCGCCACCACCACCGGCTTGCCGGCCTTGCGGGCGGCGCGGGTGATCTGCTTCTGGATGCCGGGCACGGCCTCGAGCGGCATCTCGACGCCGAGGTCGCCGCGCGCCACCATCAGCGCGTCGGACAGCTCGATGATCTCGGCCAGCCGGGCGACGGCCTGCGGCTTCTCGATCTTGGACAGCAGCGCGGCGCGGCCGCGCGCGATCTTGCGCGCCTCGGCGAGGTCCTCCGGCCGCTGGATGAAGGACAGCGCCACCCAGTCGACGCCTTCCTCCAGCACGGCCTCGAGGTCCTTGCGGTCCTTCTCGGTCAGCGCGCCGACGGGAAGGTCGGTGTCGGGCAGGCTCACGCCCTTGCGGTCGGAGATCTTCGTGCCCGAGACGACCGTGCAGACGATGCGCCTGCCGTCGGCCTCGACCGCGCGCAGATGCAGCTTGCCGTCGTCGATCAGCAGCCGGTGGCCGGGCTCGACCGAGCGCAGGATCTCGGGATGCGGCAGGTGCACGCGGCGGGCGTCGCCGGGCGCCGGGTCGTCGTCGAGCGTGAAGGTCTGGCCGGGCGCCAGCGCCTCCGAGCCGTTGGCGAACCTGCCGACCCTGAGCTTCGGGCCCTGCAGGTCGGCGAGGATGCAGATCGGCCGGCCGACCTGGCCCTCGACCGTGCGGATGCGGCCGACGAGGGTGCGCATCAGCGCGTGGTCGGCATGGCTCATGTTGATGCGGAAGACGTCGGCGCCGGCTTCGAACAGCTTGCGGATCTTCGCCTCGTCGGAGGAGGCGGGGCCGAGCGTGGCGAGGATCTTGACCTTGCGATCGCGCCTCATCGGCCACCCGTTCCGGTGACGGGCGCGCTGCTGCTCGTGGGTTCGTCGGTCAACTGTATCATCCAGCTCGCCTGTTCCCGCGTGTCGTATTCCTGGAAGCCGGCGCGCTGGAAGCCGCGCGCGAAGCAGTCGCCCGCGCCGGCGATCTTGAACTCGCGCTCGGCGACGCACATGTTGATCGGCCCGTCCCAGCGGCCGCCGCGCTCGGCGTCCTCGGCGTAGAGATAGTAGTAGCGCGACGACAGCGCGCCTTCGATCAGCGTCTTGCAGGTCGAGCCCTCGATGTGCCACCAGCCCTCGGTGACCCAGCCGGCGCTGGCGCGGTAGCCGATCGCCACGCCGACCAGCCCCTGCGTCGCGTTGCAGACGCGGAAGTCCGCGCGCGCCGGCGTCGCCGCCACCGTCGCGGCACCCAGGGCAAGGCCGAGCACGGCAAGCCCCGCGGTTGCCCGCCTGCGCGCCGCCGCCATCGCCGTCCCTCTCGCTGTTGCCGAAGCAGTCGTCATCATGCTGCCCCTATTTCAAAGAAGTGAGCGCCCGTGTCAACGCGGCCGATGTTGCCGGAAAGCATGTCGAAACGGCGGCATTGCGAAGCGGCGCGCTTCGTGAAACACAGGCGCAGAACACTTTTTCGACGGACACCCACTTTCATGACGCGCGACGCCCTGTTCTCCCCGTTCGAGATCGTCGACGGCGACCGCTCGAAGGGGCTGCTCCTGGTGGCCGACCATGCCGGGCGCGACCTGCCGGAGGAGTATGGCGACCTCGGCCTGCCCGCCGGCGAGTTCGAGCGCCACATCGCCTACGACATCGGGGTGGTGGCGGTGACGCGGGCGCTCGCCGCCGCGCTCGGCGTGCCGGCGGTGATGGCGCGCGGCTCGCGGCTCCTGATCGACGCCAACCGCGGCGAGGACGACCCGACGCTGATCCGCCAGCTCTACGACGGCACGGTGATCCCGGCGAACTACCCGATGGGCGAGGCCGAGCGCGCGCGCCGGCTGGAGCGCTACCACCGGCCCTATCACGACGCGCTGGGCGCGATGGTGTCGTCGGTGGCGTCGGCGAGCGGCGTGGCCCCCTTCCTGTTCTCCGTCCATTCCTTCACGCCGTCGATGCAGGGGCGGGCGCGGCCGTGGCACGTCAGCATCCTGTGGGATTCGGACGAGCGCGCCGTGCGGCCGCGCCTCGACATGCTGGCGGCCGACCCGGCGCTGGTCGTCGGCGACAACGAGCCCTATGACGGGGCGCTGCGCGGCGATACCATGTTCCGCCATGCCATCGTCAACGGCTACGCCCACGCGCTGATCGAGATCCGGCAGGACCTGATCGCGTCGCAGGCGGGAGCCGACGCCTGGGCCGGGCGGCTGGCGCCGATGCTCGACGCCGTCAACGCCATGCCGCAGATGCATGTCGTGAAGCAGCACGGCTCGCGGACGGGCCCGATCTGAAAGGAGACCGCCATGACCGATCCGACCGCCACCCTCACCGAGGAGCAGAAGCGCGATTTCGAGGCGGCGGCCTTCCGCCGGCTGGTCGCGCATCTGCGCGCACGGACCGACGTCCAGAACATCGACCTGATGAACCTGGCCGGCTTCTGCCGCAACTGCCTCGCCAACTGGTATTGCGACGCGGCGGAGGAGGCGGGCGCCGCGCTCGACAAGGAAGCGGCGCGCGAGATCGTCTACGGCATGCCCTATGCCGAATGGCGGGCGGCGAACCAGCGCGAGGCGACCGAGGCGCAGAAGGCGGCGTTCGCCCGGAGCCATCCAGAACACCATTGATTCTTGCGCCTGCCTCGGGCAACCAGACGCACGCCTGACCGCCGCCCGACTCGCGGGGCGGCCCCACTACCGGAGATTTCCCATGGCCGACGACATCACCGCCGAATCCGCACAGACCATCGCCTCCGGCCAGCTTCGTTCGTTCATCGAGCGCATCGAGCGGCTCGAGGAAGAGAAGAAGACCATCGCCGACGACATCAAGGAAGTGTTCGCCGAGGCCAAGGGCACGGGCTTCGACACCAAGGCGATGCGCACGCTGATCCGGCTGCGCAAGAAGGACCAGGCCGAGCGGCAGGAGGAGGAGGCGATCCTCGATCTCTACATGGCCGCGCTCGGCATGGCGTGACGCGCCGGGCCTAGCCGCCCGGCCGCCGCACCGGTCCCTTCGGGAGGGGAGGAGACGATGAATCCGTTCACGTTCAACACCGCGAAGTCGATCCAGTTCGGCGCGGGCGCGCTCGGGCGCCTCGGCGACCTGGCCAGGGCGCAGGCCGGCGGGCGGGTGATGCTGATCACCGATCCCGGCATGATGTCCACCGGCATCGTCGCGCGGGCGCAGAAGGCGCTGGCCGACGCCGGCGTCGAGGTGGCGCTGTTCTGCGACGTGCAGGCCGACCCGCCGGAGGCGGTGGTGCTGAAGGCGACGCAGGAGGCCGTCGCGGCGAGGGCCGAAGGCGTGATCGGCCTCGGCGGCGGATCGTCGCTCGACGTCGCCAAGCTCGTCGCGCTGCTCGCGCCGGGGCGGGAGGCGCTGAAGGACGTCTACGGCGTCGGCAATGCGCGCGGACCGCGGCTGCCGCTGATCCTGGTGCCGACGACCTCGGGCACCGGTTCGGAGGTGACGCCGATCTCGATCGTCACCACCGGCACCAACGAGAAGATGGGCGTCGTCTCGCCGGTGATCCTGCCCGACGTCGCGCTGCTCGACCCCGAGCTGACCTGGGGCCTGCCGCCGCACATCACGGCCGCGACCGGCATCGACGCCATGGTCCACGCCATCGAGGCCTATGCCTCGGCCAGCCCGAACAACAACCCGGTGTCGCGCCTTCTGGCGACGCAGGCGCTGACGCTGATGGGCCGCTCGATCCTGCGCGCGGTGCATGACGGGACCGATATCGAGGCGCGCTCCGACATGCTGCTCGGCTCGATGCTCGCCGGGCAGGCCTTCGCCAACTCGCCCGTGGCGGCGGTCCACGCGCTCGCCTATCCACTCGGCGGCCATTTCCACATCCCGCACGGCCTGTCGAACGCGCTGGTGCTGCCGCACGTGCTGCGCTTCAACATCGTCGTCGCGCCGCAGCCCTATGCCGAGCTCGCGCCCTTCGCCTTTCCCGAGTTGTCGGCGCTCGAGGGCCAGGCGCGGGCGGCGGCGTTCTGTGACCGGCTGGCCGAGCTGTCGGCGGCCTGCGGGCTCCAGCCGAACCTGCGGGCGATGGGTATCGCCGAGGAGGTGCTGCCGAAGCTCGCCTCGGACGCGATGAACCAGACCCGCCTCCTCGTCAACAATCCCCGCCCGGTGACCGAGGCCGACGCGCTGGCGATCTACCGCGCGGCCTACTGAAGCGCCCGGAATCGGCGTCTTCCCGTCCTCTCTCCGGCAGGAAGGGGGACGGAGCGTTGCGGCCGTCGCCTCCAGTTTCATGGGGACAAGGTGCCGGCAGGCCCGCGCGGGCCGTTCCATCTCCGCCGGGAATCGCCTATGAGGCGCCGCGGCCCGTCTGCGGCCGCTCCAGAACTCGTTAACCTTTTGCTCGCACAATGGCCGGATTCGGCATTCCGCGAAGGATCCGGCCATGCTCACGCGTCGCGAATTCGCAGCCTCTCTCCTCGGCGCCGCAGGCGCCGCGCTCCTGCCGGCGATCCCGGGAAACGCCGCCCAGTCCTCCCTCAACGATCTTGCCCGCCGCAGCGGACGCCTGTTCGGCTCGGCCGTGCGCTCCGACCAGATCGCGGCGGAGGCCGGGCTGCGCAGGACGGTGGCGGCCGAATGCGGGCTGCTGACGCCGGAGATCCACCTCAAGTGGAACTCGATCGAGCACCGCAAGGGCAGCCTCTGGTACCAGCCGGTCGACGACCTCGTCGCGCTGGCGGCCCGCACCGGGCAGAAGATCTACGGCCACACGCTGCTGTGGGAGCAGGGCACGCCCGACTGGGCCCTGCGCGAGCTGAAGGCCAGGCGCAACTGGCGGTTGGTCTCGGACCACATGGAGCGCGTGCTCGGCCGCTACGGCGCGGCGATCGACGTCTGGGACGTGGTCAACGAGCCGATCGACACGCAGGGCGGCAGGAACGGCCTCCGCCGCAACACCTTCCACCGCGTGTTCGGGCCCGACTACGTCGCGCAGGCGCTGGAGACGGCGCGCCACTATGCGCCGCGAGCACGGCTGATGCTCAACGACTATTCCTTCGAGTACGAGAACCACGTCGAGGCCGACCGCCGCAAGGCGTTCCTCAAACTCCTCGGCGACCTCAAGGGGCGCGGCGTGCCGCTCGACGGTGTCGGCCTGCAGGCGCATCTCGACCTCGGCAAGGGCGCGATGAAGCGCGCGACCGTCGCGCCGTTCATGCAGGCGATCGCCGACATGGGGCTGGAGATCTACATCACCGAGCTCGACGTCAAGGAGCGCGACTACCGCGCCACGGCGGAGACGCGCGACATGCGCGTGGCCGACGAGGTCGCCCGCTATCTCGATATCGCGCTGGAGCAGCCGGCGGTCCGGGGCGTCACCACCTGGGGCCTGTCGGACCGGCATTCCTGGCTCAAGGTCGAGCGCGGCGACAAGGTCGACCGCAAGCGCTACGGCAACCCGGCGCCCAACCGCGGCCTGCCCTACGACGCCGCGATGCAGCCCAAGCGCATGCACCAGGCGCTGGCGCAGGCCTTCACCGGCGGCGGCCTCACCTGAGAGGCCGATGCCGGCTCAGACGATGAGCCGGCTGTTCTTCAGCTCGGCGAGGCTCTGCTCGGCGCGGTCGGTCGGCTTCCTCGTCTTGGCCACCCAGTCGATCAGCTCGGCCATGCCGGTCTCGAAGTCGCGGCTCGGCCGGAAGCCGAAGTCGCGCTCGATCTTCGATATCTCGGCGAAGCAGTGGCGGATGTCGCCGACCCTGTAGCGGTCGAGGATCTGCGGGGCGATGTTCTTCTTCAGGAGCCGGGCCAGCACGCGCGCGATCTCGTTGACGGTGACCGCCCGGCCGCTGCCGACATTGTAAGCGTCCCAGCATTCGCGGTCGCTGTCGAGCACGGTGGCGAAGGCGTCGGCGACGTCGAGGACGTGGACGAAGTCACGCTTCTGCTCGCCGTCCTCGAATACCAGCGGCGGCTGGTCGTTGAGCAATCGGGAGATGAAGATCGCGGCGACGCCGGTATAGGGGTTGCTCAGCGCCTGGCGCGAGCCGTAGGCGTTGAACAGGCGCAGCGCCACGGTGGGGATGCCGAGGGCGGCGCCCACCGACAGGAACATCTCCTCGTGGTCGCGCTTGTTGACGGCGTAGATCGAGGCCGGCTTCAGCGGCTTGTCCTCGCTGGTCGGCACGGGTTCGAGGCGCTCGCCGCCGCGCGTCAGCTCCCAGTCGTGCGCCTCGAGCCGGGCGCGGCTGCGCATCGGCGGCGCGACGGCCTCGCCGCCGCCCTCCAGCCGGTACTCGCCCTCGCCGTAGATCGACATGGACGACGCCACGGCGATGCGGCGGATCTGGTGCTTGCAGCGCGACAGCACCTCGAGGACGATCGCCGCGCCGAGCGTGTTGTTGCGGGTGTAGTCGACGATGTTGGTCATCGACTGTCCGACGCCGACGGAGGCGGCGAGATGCGCCAGATGGGTGATGCCGCCGAGGCTCGCCTCGAACACGCCGTCGTCGAGGATGTTGCCGCGGATGCGGCGCGCCTTGCGGTTGAGGTAGACCGGCCAGCCGTCGGCGTCCATCTCGGCGTCGCCGTGGACGAGCGGCATCAGGCAGTCGAGCACGGTGACCTTGAAGCCGCGCTCCAGCAGGCGGTCGACGAGATGCGACCCGATGAAGCCGGCGCCGCCGGTGACGAGAACATGACCCTTAGACATCGGACAGGCTCCTTGAGGGGGAGGGGACGGGACTGGGGCCGCCGGCGACAGGCACGGCCGGCTCGCGGCGGCCGGAGGCGGCCTTGCGGGCCTGGGCGGCGCCGGTGCGGACGAGCTCGTTGTTGGCGTCGGACTTCTCGGTGCGCTCCCACACCAGCCCTTCGTCGCGCAGGTACATCTTGAAGCCGATGGCGAGCGGGATCAGCCACACCACCCACCAGACCAGCACGAAGAGCGGGTTGACGCGCAGCATGTACCAGATCCGCGCCCGGACGCTGTCGAGCACCAGCGCGGTGCGCTGCCAGGTGCGGATGTAGAGCATGGTCATCGACAGGGCGAAGAAGTAGACGTTGATGGCGACGAGCGGCGCCAGCCACAGCGGCAGCGGCGAGGATTCGTCGTACCAGCGCCACAGCGCCCAGATGCCGATCGGCACGCCGACGGCGTTGAGCCACAGCGACATGCACGGCAGGAAGTTGAGCCACGCCTTGAAGCGGTCGCGGCGGCGCATGCCCATGGCGCGCAGCGGCGTGCCGAGGCTCTGGAAGAAGCCGGCGACCCAGCGCTTGCGCTGGGTGATGCCGTGAGCGAAGGTCGAGGGCACCTCCTCGACCAGTGAGCCGGAGATGACGCCGAGCCGCCTGCCGTTGACCCAGAAGCGCATGCCCACCTCCGGGTCCTCGATGGTGAGCCAGGGGTGGAAGCCGCCGAGCGCGACGAGGTCGGAGGCGCGGAAGAACAGCCCCTTGCCCAGCACCCAGTAGGGATGGCCGCCGCCGGCCGACAGGTGCGGATACTTCGAGCCGTCCCAGGCCATGTGGTCGAAGGCATGCCAGCTCGCGGCCAGCGTGTCGTTGAGGTTGCCGGCGACGTTCTGCGCCTGCAGCACGTCGTAGTCGCGCATGCCGATGGCGGCGGCGAGGAAATGGTCGCGCGGCGGGCAGCTGTCGGCGTCGATGTAGTTGACGAGGAAATCCTCCTTGTGCCCGAGCGCCGCCACCACCTGGTAGAAGGCGTAGACGAGCTGGCGCGTCTTCTTCGGCGGCAGGGCGCGGTTGTGCCGGCGTCGGCCCTGATGCCACCAGTAGGCCTTCGGCGTGCGCTGCCAGGCGGTCCAGACCTTGCTCCAGCTCGAATGGGTGGTCGGCGGCACCTCGATGATCCGCACGAAGGGGAAGTCGCGCTGGAGCCGCTTCAGGGCGGCGACGGTTTCCCTGTCGTCCTGGTTGGGGATCGCGATCACGCTGTAGCGGTCCGGCGGGTATTCGAGCCGCGACAGCGAGTGGAAGGTCGTGCGCATCGTCTCCTCCAGCTCGCGCAGGACCGGATAGAACAGCACGATGTAGGGATAGTGGGTGATCGCGCGCTTGGCCTCGTCGCTGGTGTCCACCCAGTCGACCGGCCGGGTGAAGAAGTAGGCGTCGACCGCGAACGACAGGAAGTACAGGAGCTGGATCCCCATGAAGAGGCCTGTGAGAACCATGTCCTCGGGAAGCATGACGATCCTCGGCTCAATGCAGGGTGGTGTGGTCCGCGGGCTGCGGCCGGTCGCGCTCGGCGTCGGCGCGCAGCACGGCGGCGGGGCGTGAGGGCAGGGTCCGGTCTCGCGCGCCCGACTGCTCGATCTTCTCGCGCGTGGCGATGAGCGATGCCACGGGGTAGCCGATGCCGGAGGCGGCCAGTCCCGCCTTGGCGAGCGCCGCGGGGTCGATGGCGTTGCGCAGGTCGACGAAGACCGGGGCGGCGAGCCGCGCGGCCAGGCGCGTCAGGTCGAGCTGCCGGAACTCGGCCCACTCGGTCGCCAGCACGACGCAGTGCGCGCCGGCGGCGCATTCGTAGCTGTCGGGCGTGTAGGCGACGCCGTTGAGGAAGGAGGAGGCGTTCTCCATGCCCTGGGGATCGTAGACCCGCACGAAGGCGCCGGCCTGCTGGAGCACGGAGATCAGCGCCAGCGAGGGCGAGTCGCGCATGTCGTCGGTGTTGGGCTTGAAGGTGAGGCCGAGCACGGCGACGGTCTTGCCGCGCACATCGCCGCCCATCGCGTCGATGACGCGGTGGCCCATCGCATACTTGCGCTCCTCGTTGACGACGATCGCCTCCTCGACCAGCCGCAGCGACATGCCGAACTCGCGCGCCGTGGCGGCGAGCGCCGAGGTGTCCTTCGGGAAGCAGGAGCCGCCGTAGCCGGGGCCGGCGCGCAGGAACTCCTTGCCGATGCGATGGTCGAGGCCGATGCCGTGGGCGACATCGCGCACGTCGGCCGCCGCCGCCTCGCACAGGTCGGCGATCTCGTTGATGAAGGTGATCTTGAGCGCGAGGAAGGCGTTGGCCGCGTATTTGGTGATCTCGGCGGCGATGCGCGCGGTGGCGACCAGCGGCGCGCCGGCGTCGATCAGCGGCTTGTAGAGCCGCATCAGCGCGATGCGGGCGTGGGCGTCCTGCGTGCCGATGACGATGCGGTCGGGACGCAGGAAGTCGGAGATGGCGCTGCCCTCGCGCAGGAATTCGGGGTTCGACGCCACCGAGACGTCGAGGCCGGGGCGCATCGTGCGGATGATGCGCTCGATCGCGTCGCCGGTGCCGGGCGGCACGGTCGACTTGGTTGCCACCACGACGCGGCCATGCGCCTTGAGCGCGATCTCCTCGGCCACGGTGAAGATGCAGGAAAGGTCGGCGCCGCCGCCGCGCGCCGGCGGCGGGCCGACGGCGATCATCACCAGGTCGACCCCGGCGTCGAGGAACGGCAGGCACTGGGCGAAGGACAGGCGCCCCGCCTGCCGGTTGCGCATGATCAGCTCGTCGAGGCCGGGCTCGAAGATCGGGCAGTGCCCCGCGTTCAGCTCGTCGAGCCGGGACGGGTTGGCGTCCACGCAGACCACCTCGTTGCCCAGCTCGGCGAAACAGGCGCCGCTGACCAGGCCGACATAACCGCACCCCACCACTATCACGCGCATGACAGGCTCTCCCGCTTCGTTCAGCCGTAGGTCAACGTCGGCGCGGGACGGCGGGCAGGCTGGCCGTCGCCCGCTAGCCGGGCCGCGAAATCGTCGATCGTGGCCGCAAGGCCGAAGGAAAGCGGGGTGACCGGCTGCCAGCCGAGCAGGTCCAGCGCCCGCGAGATGTCGGGGCGGCGGCGCCGGGGGTCGTCGACCGGAAGGGCCATGTGCACGATGGGGGAGGAGGACCCGGTCATCGCCAGCACCTGCTCGGCGAGGACCAGTACCTCGTATTCCTCGGGATTGCCGAGATTGACCGGGCGGTCCATCGCCGCGTCCGAGCGGATCGCGCGGACGAACCCCTCGATCAGGTCGTCGACATAGCAGAAGGAGCGGGTCTGGCTGCCGTCGCCGTAGACGGTCAGCGGCTCGCCCTCGAGGGCCTGTACGATGAAGTTGGAGACGACGCGCCCGTCGTCGAACTGCATGCGCGGCCCGTAGGTGTTGAAGATGCGCACGATGCGGGCGGCGATGCCGTTCTGGCGGGCGAAGTCGGTGATCAGCGTCTCGGCGAAACGCTTGCCCTCGTCGTAGCAGGAGCGCGGCCCCACCGGGTTGACGTTGCCCCAGTAGCCTTCCGGCTGGGGGTGGACCCCGGGATCGCCGTAGATCTCGGAGGTCGAGGCGTGGAGCAGGCGGGCATCGTCGCGGCGGGCGCGGCGCAGCACGTTCAGCGTGCCGACGGAGCAGATCAGCGCCGTCTTCACCGGGTCGCGCTGGTAGTGGACCGGCGATGCCGGGCACGCCAGGTTGTAGATCTCGCCGAAGCGCGGCAGGCCGTCCGGGAGGGGGTGGACGACGTCGTGCTCGACCAGGGTGAAGCGCGGCTCGCCGAGCAGGTGCCCGACATTGGTGTGCCGGCCGGTGTCGAAATTGTCGAGGCAGACGACGCGGTGCCCCTCGTCGAGCAGCCGCTCGCACAGATGCGAGCCGAGGAAGCCGGCGCCGCCGGTGACGAGCGCGGCGAAAGCCTCTCCGGGCGCGTTCCTGGTTGTCGGGGGGCGTCTGTCTCGCGTGCGCACCGGAGTTCTCCGTTGGTTGCCTGGCCGCGCCGGAGGGTCAGCCCCCGGCGCCGCCTGCTTCGGGTTTTGCCGTCAGCCTGCTGCTGCGGGTGGCTGCGGCCGGCATCGGCCAGCCTCCCTCGGGCGGCGTGGCCACGGCCATGTGGTTCTGGTGGTAGACGGGCAGCAGCCCGGCCTGGAAGTTGACCCGCTGCTCCATGGTGCCGTCCATCAGCTGGAGGCTGCCGGCACGCACGGTCAGGCCGTTGACCTCGATCGAACGGACGAAGAGATTGCGGTCCCTTCCCCAGCCCTCTTCCTTGAACTTGTCGTTGACGAGGACGATGCTCACCGGCGCGTCGGCCTTGAAGTCCTTGTCGGCGACGCGGAACTCGAAGCGCTCGATGTACTCGTCCGGCGCGGGGCTGAAGAACAGCCGGCCCTCCGCGACGGTGTCGATGGCCTTCTCCAGCGCGCCGCGGCCGATCACCTTGTCGCCGAGGCGTATTTCGAACGCGGGCTGGCCTTCATATGCTTCGCCGGCGACCAGGAAGGATATGCTCGATTCTGCATGGGCCGCCGATGCCGCAAGCAACGGCGCTGCAATCAAGCAGGCTATTCGTGACTTTATATTGTGCGCGTACATCTTTGAAACCCTTCCTTTTTGACCGGGTTATCAGAAGTATTCCAAATGGTACGCGCAGTTGAAACAACATGTGAAGATTGCGTTTTGTAGCTAGTACATTTTCGGCGATCTAATCTTTTCGAACTAATTGCCTGGCGCGGCGGCGGCGCTATCATCGGGGCGCGATTTCCGGTTCCGACGCATCGGATGGACCCGATGGAGCGACGCCATTTCCTCCAGGCCCTGGCCGCCGCCTCGTGCGCGCCGTTGGTGGGCTCGTGCGCGCGCGACGACAGGCAGGCGGCCGAGCCGTTCGAGGAGGAGAAGGAGGTCCAGCCGCTGGCGCAGGCGGCGCGGGCCGGCGGGCGCGAGTTCGGCTCGGCGGTCAACCCCGCCATGCTGCGCGCCCGGTCCTACGGCTACCGCGCGGCGCTGAAGGAGTGCTCGACGGTGACGCCGGAATGGTCGTTCAAATGGGACCGGCTGTGCCCGTGGCCCGACCGCTACGACTTCGACGACGCCGACAGGATCGCGAAGTTCGCGCGCCTCCAGGGCAAGCGCATGCGCGGCCACACGCTCCTGTGGCACCTCGGCATGCCGGCCTGGGCGAACGCGCGGCTGGCCGAGACGCGCGAATGGGGGCACGTGCGCAGCTATTTCCAGACGGTGATGCCGCGCTACGCCGACGTCGTCGACGAATGGGACGTGGTCAACGAGCCGATCGACGCCGGCGGCGAGGGCGGGCTGCGGCGCAACCAGTTCCTGCGCGCCTTCGGCCCGGACTACATCGACTGGGCGTTCTGGACGGCGAGGGAGGCCGCGCCGCGGGCGCGGCTGTTCGTCAACGAATACGGGCTGGAATACGGCTCGGCCGAGGAGGGGCGCCGCCGCCTCGGGCTCCTCCGGCTGATGGAGGGGCTGAAGAAGCGCGGCGTGCCCGTGCACGGCGTCGGCCTGCAGGCGCATCTCGACCTGCGCAAGGGCAGGATCTACGCCGACGGCGTCTACGGGCTGCTGCGCGACCTGTCGGGCCTGGGGCTGCGGGTCGCGGTCACCGAGCTCGACGTGCGCGAGCACGACCGCAAGATGTCGCTCCAGGCGCGAGACGCCGCCGTCGCCGACGAGGTCCGGCGCTATCTCGACGTGGTGCTCGACTTCGGGGCGGTGAAGTCGGTCTCGACCTGGGGGCTGAGCGACCGCGATTCCTGGCTCACCTACAAGGAGGGCGGCCGCGCCGACAATCGCGGCCTGCCCTACGACCGCGACTGGCGGCGAAAGCCGATGCGCACGGCGCTCGAGACCGCCTTGCGCAGCGGACGAACCTTCTCTTGAGATGCCTTGGCGGCGGGGCCGCGCCGATGACCGCACGGACGCGGGGCGGATCGGGCTGCGCGGCCCGCCCGGGCGCATGCCGCGCGCGATCGTCCGCGCCGTTCCCCGGTTCGCGGAAACGCGCCGTCTCTTCGTTCTCATGCAGTCGCGAATGGAAAGCCGGCGCCTGTCTTGCGGCGCTGCGCTAGCTCGAGCCGCTGCGCGGCATGTGCGCGTGAAGGTCCCGCGCGAGCTGCGAGTAGAGGCCGCGCGTGTCGTCCGAGGTGCCGACGCCGAGCTCGTTCATCAGCTGGCGCTCGCAACGCTCGAACAGGTGCTGCAGCCGCGCGAGGTCGCCCTGGCCCGCGGCTTCCGTCATCAGCACCTGGAAGGCCTGCTCGTTGCAGGGATCGAGCGTCAGCAGCTTGCGGGCGCAGACGCTGCGCGCCGCGGGCGACAGCGCCGCGGCGTCGTGGAGCGCGGCGGTCAGCCTGTCGACGAAGGGGCTGCGCAGGGTCTCGCGCTGCTCGGAGAGCCATTCCTCGAACTCGGCGCTGGCGGCGCCGATGTCGGCCAGCAGCTCGCCGCCGTAGAGATCGCATGCCCTGGTCAGCGAGGCCTCGTCGTCCCCCTCCAGGGCGTCGAGGAAGTCGCGCAGGTCCCAGTCGATGCCTTCGGTGGCGAGGTAGACCAGCGTGAAGTTGGAGCCGATCAGCTGGAAATCGTTCTCGTCCTGGAAGCGACGGATGCGGACGAGATTCTGGCGGAGGTTCGCACTGGCCTTTTCAGGGTCCGCTTCGGGCCAGAAGAAGGATCCGAGCCGCTGTCGCGACATCATCATCCTCGCACCCGAAAGCAGGAGGTAAGCGGCGATCCTGAAGTAACTCGACGGTATGGCCGACTGGACGACACCGTCGATCTCTATGCTGCAGACGCCAAGAGTGTTCAGCGAAACTCTTGGTATGCGTTTTCGATCAGTCGTTCCCGTTCTTTGCATGCCCCTCTCCCGATCCCGGTTAGGCACGCCCCCCACCTCTTACAAAAGACCATCTTAAGCACTTTCATTGAAACATCAAATGAATTGTCATCACGCTTCCGTGCGATATACAAAACATCGTAAACAATGATGATTTAACGAGAGTATCCTAGAAAATACGCCGGCTTATCCAAATTTAATCTTCCATTATAATATTCTAAAGAAATCATAAACTATCTATTAATCATTTTATATTTATATTTACGATGGCAAATTTTTACAATTCAATCTCCGAATTCGAATTTCGCTCTCAAAATAGACAAACCGAACATTGCTGCAAAAATGGATTCTCGCCCGCGATTTGCTTTCCGTTCAGATCATCCGCAAATTTCGCTTTTCATGAAATCGTCAGACAGACGAAATTATCTTTCGCGAATTACATTTGCATACGAATATTCTGTCGCTGTTCAATAAATAGATAAGAAGTTTAGCTATCCATATAGAGGACATCTAGTACTTGATGTTGTTTTCCCTTATGAAATCGAATATCGACCGGTTTATCATGATGATATCCGCGGTCGATTCATCGATCCGGCCGATTTCCGCGTCGTCGATCGCCTCGATCTTGCCGTACTTGAGCGTGTTACCGTAATCGGCGATCCGCAGCAGTTGCGTTGCCTCGATGTCTCCGTTCTCGTCGAACGAATATATGCAATGATTATACTTGTTCCGGATCCTCGATGCCGCCTTCATCCTGGAGACCACCGGCGTCAGGCGCGAGCGGATCTCGGGGTCGGTCGATTCAAGCTTCAGCAGGCGCTCGATGAAGTCCAGCCGGGCCCGGGACGTATTCAGCGTCAGGAAGGTGACGATGGCGACGTCCTTTCCCGAGCGCATCAGGAAAGCCATCAGGTAGATCAGCAGGCTCTCGGTGTTGGTCCATGCGTAGTTGAGCTTGCCGATCAGCAGGAGAAGGTCCTCGTTGCGCATGACAGGCCTGTCTAGTAGGCGGCACCCGCTCCGTTGGCGTCGGGCGTGCCGAGCGCGGCGGCGGCGCCGTAGCCGCCGGACATGCCCTTGCGGTAGCGCGCCGCGGCCTGGGTGCGGTTGCTGACGCGCAGCTTGGACAGAAGGTTGTGCACGTGCACCTTCACCGTGTGCTCGGAGAGCGACATCTTGTGCGCGATCAGCTTGTTCTGGTGGCCTTCCGACAGGAGCTCGAGGATCTCGCGCTCGCGCGCGGTCAGGGCGGTCATGGCCGGGGACACCGCTGCGGCGTCTTGCGGGGCAGCGGCGGCCGGCATCGCGGGCGGCGCCGGCGCGGCGAGGGGCGGCAG
>JAEZXF010000259.1 GCA_023419995.1 Pseudomonadota bacterium
TGGCCGTGCGCCGGCCCGACAGCAGCGACTGGTTGATCCAGCCTTCCGCGCCCTCGGCGTCGCGCACGCGCCGCCAGTTGTCGTATTCCTGGATGATCTCCATCGGCACGCCGGCCTTGAGGTAGAGCCAGTCCACCGGATAGTTGAGGCCCGGCCCGATCCGTAGGTTGACCTTGCCCGATTTCAGGCTGACGAAGCGCGGCAGCGGCAGGCCGCTCGGGCCGACCGAGGCCGTCTGCGCGGCGGCAGGGCCGGCCACCGGTGCGAGAACGGCCAGCGCCACCCCGAGCACGGCGCAGAAAGCTGTGCGAGAAGACATCTTTCCCAACCCATATGGTCCATTTGCCAGTGGCCCGGCAGCGGTCGCGGCAGGGCCTTTTCCTTTGTCATCGGCAGGGCGGCTTGATACACAGGATCGAAGCCCGAGCCGGCCGACGCCGTTTCCAAGTGTCGCCGTTCTTGGTTAAAGAGGTCTCAACAGGACCCGGATTCGAGGAAGCAATGGCCGGCAGGAAAAAGCCTCTCGTCGTGATCACTCGCAAGCTGCCGGACGTCATCGAGACCCGCATGCGCGAGCTGTTCGATGCGCGGCTGAATGTCGAGGACCGGCCGTTGACCCAGCCCGAGCTGGTGGCGGCCGTGCGCGAGGCCGACGTCCTGGTGCCGACGGTCACCGATCGCATCGACGAGGCGCTTCTTGCCCAGGCCGGGCCGAACCTGAAGCTGATCGCCAATTTCGGCAACGGCGTCGACAAGATCGACATCGCCGCCGCCACCGCCAAGGGCATCGTCGTCACCAACACGCCGAACGTGCTGACCGAGGACACGGCCGACATGACCATGGCGCTGCTGCTGGCGGTGCCGCGCCGGCTGACGGAGGGCGCAGCACTCCTGACCGGCAGGGGCAAGTGGGACGGCTGGTCGCCGACCTGGATGCTGGGCCGCCGCATCTGGGGCAAGCGGCTCGGCATCGTCGGCATGGGCCGCATCGGCACGGCGGTGGCGCGCCGGGCCAAGGCCTTCGGGCTTTCCATCCACTACCACAACCGCCGGCGCGTGGCGCCCGCCACCGAGGACGAGCTGGAGGCGACGTACTGGGAAAGCCTCGACCAGATGCTCGCCCGCATGGACATCATCTCGGTCAACTGCCCCTCGACGCCGGCGACCTTCCACCTCCTGTCGGCGCGGCGGCTGGCGCTGATGCAGCCGACCACCTACCTCGTCAACACCGCCCGCGGCGACATCATCGACGAGGATGCGCTCATCAAGATGCTGGAGGGCGACCGCCTCGCCGGCGCCGGCCTCGACGTCTTCGAGCACGAGCCGGCGGTGAACCCAAAGCTCGTCAAGCTGGCCGGGCAGGGCAAGGTCGTGATCCTTCCCCACATGGGCTCGGCCACGATCGAAGGGCGCATCGACATGGGCGAGAAGGTCATCATCAACGTTCGCACCTTCTTCGACGGCCACCGCCCGCCGGACCGCGTCCTGCCGCTGCGCGCCTGAGGCGCTGCCGCCGAGCATGTCTTCCGAGGGGGGGAACCGGTTTCGGAATTGAGACATGCGTGAAAACAACGATCCAGGGCGCGTGGAGCGATCTGAAGGATCCCGACGCGCTCTGGAGCCGGTTTCCGCGGTCTTTGACCGATATCAGCGACCGCGCGCCGGCAAGCCGCTATGAAGCGGGATGCGGGGCGACATCACATCCTGCCTGCAACAGCGAGGACGATCATGTTCAAGGACATTCTTCTGCCGATGCCGGGCGAGCCGAGGACGAGCGGGAGCGCGGTGCTGCGCCGGGCGCTGGAGGTCGCGAGGCTCATGGAGGCGCATGTCAGCGGGCTCGTGGTCGAATCGTCGGTCGCGATGCCGGTGTCGTTCCGCCCCTACGGAAGCGAGCTCGAGCGCCAGCTCGAGGTCCGCAAGGCCGAGGTGCGCGAGGCCGCGCTCTCCAGGCTGGCGGAGTTCGAGGAGGAGGCGCGGCGCGCCGGCCTGTCGCACGACGCGCAGATCGTCACCGTGCCCGACGGCGCGTTCGACCCGGTGGTGGAGCATGCCCGCCTGCGCGGCCTGACCATCGTGCCCTTCATCGGCGACGACGAGATCCATTCCGACATGCTGCAGGCGCTGATCTTCGAATCGGGCCGCCCGGTGCTGCTCCTGCCCGAGGACGACGGCGAGACGCTGCGCTTCGGGCGCGTCGTGCTCGCCTGGGATTTCGGGCGCGCCGCCGCCCGGGCGCTGGCCGACGCGCTGCCGCTGCTGCGGCATGCGAAGGAGGTGCGCATCGTCACCGTGCTCGCCGACAAGCAGGCGCCGGTGAGCGCCTCCGGCGCGGAGCTCGTCGCCCACCTCGCCCGCAGCGGCGTGCATGCGACGTTCCAGGAGGTCGAGCGCGGCCGCCGCACCGTCGCCGAGGTGCTGGACGAGGCGGCCGAGGGCGCCGACCTGCTCGTCATGGGCGCGTTCGGCCATTCGCGCATCCGCGATTTCTTCCTCGGCGGAGCCACCCGCCAGGTGCTGGCGAAGCCCCGCCTGCCGACGCTTCTCTCGCACTGAGCGCCGTCAGGGCGCGGCAGGCGACGGCCGGCCGTCAGCGCGACGTGTAGCCGCCGTCGACCAGATGGTAGCTGCCGGTGATGAAGCTCGCCCGGTCGGAGAGGAGGAAGCACGTCAGCGCGGAGACCTCCTCCGACGTGCCGAGCCGGCCGACCGGATGCAGCCCGGCGAGCTGGCCGCGCGTCTCCTCGTCGAGGTTCTTCGACAGAAGCGGCGTGTCGATGAAGGCGGGTCCGACCGCGTTCACGCGGATACCCTGCTGCGCATATTCGATGGCGGCCGTCTTCGTCAGCCCGATCAGCCCGTGCTTGGCGGTGACGTAGGCCGCCGCGCCGGACCAGCCGACCGAGCCGAGGATCGACGAGATGTTGACGATCGAGCCGCCGCCCGAGGCCAGCATCGCCGCGATCTGGTACTTCATGCCGTAGAACACGCCGTGGAGGTTGACGTCGATCACCCGCTTCCAACCGTCGAGCGGATAGTCGGCGACGAGCTCGTTGGGGCCGCCGATGCCGGCATTGTTGACAGCGAGGTGCAGGCCGCCGGCGGTCTCGACCGCGAAGGCGACCAGCCTTTCGGCAGCCTCCGGGTCGGCGACGTCGACCTCGACGGCATGGGCGTGGCCGCCGTCGGCGCGGATCTCGCCGGCCAGGTCCTGCGCGGCGACGAGGTCGAGGTCGGCCGCCACCACGGTCGCGCCGCGCTCGGCAAGCTGGCGGGCGATCGCCGCGCCGATGCCGGCGCCGGCGCCGGTGACGATCGCAACCTTGTCCTGAAAGTCGTTCATCGTGGTTCTCCCTTGCGGATTGCCGGCTTGTGGATTTCCGGCGTGCCGCCGTTCCTCAATGCGACAGCAGCACCGGCATGGACAACGCCTTCAGCACGCCTTCGGTCGCGCCGCCCATCACGAAATCGCGCACGCGCGAATGGCCGTAGCCGCCCATGACGAGCAGGCCGCAGCCGCGCTCCCGCGCGCCGTCCTGGAGCGTCTTCGCCACCGCCGCGCCCTTGCCGCGCAGCGGCACGGCCTCGGCCTTGGCGCCGCCGCGGCGCAGGCT
>JAEZXF010000273.1 GCA_023419995.1 Pseudomonadota bacterium
GCCCCTCACCTGCCTGCCGGCATCCTCTCCCCGTGAACGGGGAGAGGAAGGATGGCCGCAACGCCGCTGCTATCCCTTGGCCCCTTGGGGAAGAAGGGATGCAACTGGCCGCCCGGCCAAGGTGGACGCTCCTTCTCGCCGCCTGCAAGAGAACAGGGTGACGACACCGCCTCCGACCGTAGCCAGCGCCTTCTCCCCGTTCACGGGGAGAAGGTCCCGGCAGGGGGATGAGGGGCAGCGCCGACGATCGATCATGTGGCTCTGGGCGTCAGGCCTCCGCTGCCGCAAGGAGTTTCGTAACCCGGGTGTTTCCCTGCCTGCGTGAGAAGGAAAGGGATTGGCCATCCTCGCCAACGTCGGCGCTGCCTCGCCCCGCCTGCGGAGAAAGGAGGATGACGCCGCCACCTTCAAGCGTAGCCAGCGCCTTCTCTCCGTAACGGGGAGAAGGTCCCGGCAGGGGGATGAGGGGCAACGCCGGCTGCCAATCACCGTGACTTTTGGCTCCTAGCCTCACGCCTCAGCGGCCGCCGCGAGGTCCACCAGCTTCAGCACCGTGTTCCAGTTGCGCGCCGTGTTGGCGACGCCGATGCCCTTGTCGAACTTCGCCGCCAGCTTCGACGTGCCGAAACCGTGCGGCGTGTGGAGATACGCGACCTTGCCGGCGACGGCGATGCCCTCGCCCGCCACGGCCAGCGCGCGCAGCGCCTCCACCTTCTCCGGGTCGGGCTCCGCATCGAGAACGGCGGCGTGCAGCGTCGTCGGCGCCGAGGCCGCCTCCGGGAACGGATTGGCGGCGACGAGCGCGGCCCATTCCGCCCGCGTCAAGGCATGGACGGCCTTGTCGAAGCCGAATGCGCGCGCACAGACGTCGGCCACGCCGGCGATCACCCCCTCGCGCGGCAGCGCGCTTCTCAGCACCGCGTTGCCGCTGTTGATGTAGGTGGCGACGCCGGCGAAGCCCGCCTCCGTCAGCTTTTCCCGCAGCGGCGCCACCGGAAGCTGGGTCTTGCCGCCGACGCCGCGGAACAGGACGATGTAGACCGTGCTATCGCTCATCGGATCCTCATATGATGAAGCCGGCCAGCGCCTCGTTGTCGGTGATGTCCTGATAGGCCCAGCCGGCCTCCTCGAAGCGCTTCCGCAGGATGTCGAAGTTCTTCGCGTCCTTCGTCTCGATGCCGATCAGCACCGAGCCGAAGTTGCGCGCCGACTTCTTGAGATACTCGAAGCGGGCGATGTCGTCGTCGGGCCCGAGCAGCGACAGGAAGTCCCGGAGCGCGCCGGGGCGCTGCGGAAACCGGAAGATGAAGTACTTCTTGAAGCCCTCGAAGCGCAGTGCCCGCTCCTTGACGTCGGGCAGGCGCTCGAAGTCGAAATTGCCGCCCGAGACGACGAGCACGACGACCTTGCCCTTCAGCTCCTTGCGTGGAAAATCCTTCAGCGCGTCGATGGCGAGCGCGCCCGCGGGCTCGAGCACGATGCCCTCGACGTTGAGGATATCGATCATGGTGGCGCACAGCCGGTTCTCCGGCACCAGCCGCACCTGCGCGGCGTCGAAATGCCGGAGCAGCCGGAAGTTCTCCCTGCCGATCTCGGCCACGGCCGCACCGTCGACGAAGTTGTCGACCTTGTCCAGCTTCACCCGCCTGCCGGCCTCGAGGCTGCGCCTCAGGCTCGGGGCGCCCGACGGCTCGGCGAAGGCGAAGCGCGTCTTCGCCCCGGTTTCTGCCAGATAGCGGGTGACGCCGGCCGAAAGCCCGCCGCCGCCCACCGGCAGGATCATCAGCTCCGGCACGACGCCCTCGGGAAGCTGCCGCACGATCTCGTGCGCAATCGTCGCCTGCCCCTCGATGATGTCCTTGTGGTCGAAGGGCGGCACCATCAGCCCGCCGCTTTCCGCCGCGAAGTCGAGCGCGGCGCGGTAGCAATCGTCGAAGAAGTCGCCGACGAGGCGAATCTCGACGGCTTCTCCGCCGAACATCCGCGTCTTGTCGATCTTCTGCTGCGGCGTCGTCACCGGCATGAAGACGACGCCCTTGCGGCCGAGATGGCGGCAGACATAGGCGAAGCCCTGCGCGTGGTTGCCGGCCGAGGCGCAGACGAAGACGTCGGCGCCCGCGCCGGAGGCCAGCGCCTTGCGGAAGAAGTTGAACGCGCCGCGGATCTTGTAGGAGCGGACGGGCGACAGGTCCTCGCGCTTCAGGAAGACGCGCGCGCCGGTCTTGCGCGACAGGTAGTCGTTCTCCTGCAGCGGCGTCTCGGCGAAGAGCGGCCGCATCGCCTCCGCCGCACGCGCCACATCGCGGGGAAAGGTCGCCATCTCGTCGTCTCCGCTGCGTCTTTTGCGCCGCTATTGCACAAACGAACGGATGAAGCCACTGTCGCGCGAAGAGCGTGAGGGATTCCTTCCGTGCAGTATTCGGCGGTCCGCGCCGCGGTCCACATCGCCTCGGTCTTTGCGATCTACCTGTCCTTCGCCATGCTCGCGCCGGCGGCGGTCGACCTCTATTACGGCAACGAGGACTGGAAGGTCTTCGCCTTCTCGGCCTTCTTCACCGGGGGGCTGGCGCTCGGATGCGCGCTGGCCTCGCAGGGGCGGCCGCCGGCGATCTCGTCGCGCTTCGGCTTCCTCGTCGTCAACCTGCTGTGGCTCACCACCAGCACCATCGGCGCGGTGCCGTTCTACGCGTCGGCCTCGCTCGACCTGACGCTGGCCGAGGCGATGTTCGAGGCCGTCTCCGGCATCACCACCACCGGCGCCACCATCATCAACGGCCTCGACGACCTGCCGCCGGGCATCTTGCTCTGGCGCTCGATCCTGCAATGGATGGGCGGGCTCGGCGTCATCGCGCTTGGCCTCTTCGTGCTGCCGTTCCTCAACGTCGGCGGCATCTCCTATTTCCGGATCGAATCCAACGACATCACCGATCGCCCCTTCGAGCGCCTGTCCACCTACGTCACCATCCTGATCGGCATCTATGCCGCCGGCACCGTCCTGTGCGCCGTCCTCTACGCCGCCGCCGGCATGACGGGCTTCGACGCGCTCAACCATGCGCTGACCACCATCTCGACGGCAGGCTTCTCCACCCACGACGCCTCGATGGGCGTCTATGCCGACAACTTCGCCATCCTCTGGATCTCGACCGTCTTCATGTTCGTCGGCGCGCTGCCGTTCTCGATCGTCATGCTGCTGGCGGTTTCCGGTCGCCTCGACACGCTGCGCGACCCGCAGATCCGCGTCTTCGCCGGCTATGTCACCGCGTTCGTGCTCGCCGTGGCGCTCTACCTGCGGCTGACCGGCCAGATGCCCTTCGCCGAAGCGCTGACGCTGTCGGCCTTCAACTTCGTCTCGATCATCACCACCACCGGCTTCGCCACCGGCGACTACACGCTGTGGGGGCCGTTCGTGGCCGGCTGCACGCTGGTCGCGACCGTGCTGGGCGGCTGCTCGGGCTCGACCTCGGGCGGCGTCAAGGCCTACCGCTTCCTCATCCTGTTCAAGCTCCTGTCGAACGGCCTCAAGCGCTTCGTCTATCCGAGCACCGTCGTCACCGTGCGCTACGGCGACCGCCCGGTGGACGACGCCATGCAGCGCGCCGTGGTGCTGTTCATCTCGGCCTTCGTGATGATCTGGCTCATCCTGACCCTGCTCCTGACCGCGACCGGCCTCGACATCCTGACCGCCCTTTCCGGCGCGCTGACCTGCCTGACCAATGTCGGCCCCGGCCTCGGCCACGTGATCGGGCCGGCCGGCAACTTCTCCGCCGTTCCCGACACCGCGAAATGGCTGCTTTCCGTCGCCATGCTGCTCGGGCGGCTGGAGATACTGGCCGTGCTCGTCATCTTCTCGCCGGTCTTCTGGCGGCACTGACGGCTTGCCATCGCCGGCAAGCCACGCTAGCGGGGAAGAGTGGGACGAAGGTCGGCAGAGGAGTATCGCGTTGAGCCGCGCACGCTACGCCATGGCAGCCTCCCTGCTCGCAGCCGCCGTCGCGCTGTCGGGCTGCGCCGGCGGCGAATCGCACCGGCTGCTCGATGCCGTCGCGGCCGAGCCGCAGGAGATCCTCGCCACCCACCGCATCATGGTCGCGACGACGCGCGCCACCGCCGACGACCGCAAGGAGGTGTTCAGCGGCGAGCGCAGCGTCGACCTCAACTTCGCCCGCGTCGACGTGACCGTCCCCAAGGTCCACCAGCCTGGGATCGTCGAGCAGCCGCGCAGCGGCGCACGCCGGGATTCCGCCCGCCACTTCGCCGCCGGCGAGGTCGCGCTCTACCCGAAGGAAGCGGGCTTCGAGAAGGCCCTGCGCGAGCGCCTGAGAGAGACCGGCGGCCGCGCGCTGATCTTCGTCCACGGCTACCGCACGCCGTTCGACAACTCGGTCTACCGCGCGGCGCAGATCATCCACGATTCCGGCTATCGCGGCACGCCCGTGCTGTTCTCGTGGGCGTCGAGCGGCCGCACGGTCGACTACATCTACGACAACAACTCCGCCACCGTCGCCCGCGACGGGCTGGAGAAGACGCTGCGGACGTTGCGCGCCGCGGGCGCCAGCCGCATCGACATCGTGGCGCATTCGATGGGCAACTGGCTGACGATGGAAGCGCTGCGCCAGTTCGCGCTGACCAGCGACCGCGACATCGGCAACAGCCTCGGCGACGTCATCCTCGCCTCGCCCGACATCGACGTCGACGTGTTCAAGAGCCAGCTTCGCCGCATCGGCCGTCCCGACAAGCCGTTCTTCGTCATCGTCTCGCGCGACGACCGGGCGCTCCTCGCCTCCTCGATCATCGCCGGCAACCGGCCGCGTGTCGGCGACTACGGCAACGACAAGGACCTCGCCGAGCTCGGCATCACCGTGGTCGACATCTCGGCCATCTCGTCCGGCGATTCGCTGAACCACACCAAGTTCGCCGAGAACCCGCTGATGGTGCAGCTTCTGGGCAGCCGCCTGAACGAGGACGACATGCTCGATGGCAGCAGCGACGAGATCACCCGCCGCATCGACAGCCTGGCGCAGGGGCTCGGCCAGACGCTCGGCTCGGCGGCGGAGATCATCATCACCACGCCGCTCGAGGTCATCAACATCGCGGTCGGCGGCCGCTAGGCGCAGCTCCCGCCGCGCCGCGGTCGGCGCCGGCTCAGAGGAAGAGGTCGACCTTCTCGAACCGGGTCACGTCGATGATGCCGACGTCCGAGATGCGCAGCTCGGGGATCACCACCAGCGCCAGCAGCGAGTGCTGCATGTAGGCGTTGTTGAGCGTGCAGCCCATGTCGCGCATCGCCGCCGTCAGCCTGGCCGCCTTCCCGGCGACGATCTCGGCGCGCTCGTCCGACATCAGCCCGGCGATCGGCATCTCGACCATGGCGATCTCCTTGCCCCCGGAGAACAGCACCACGCCGCCGCCGATCTCGCCGAGGCGGTTGGCGGCGAGCGCCATGTCGGCCTTGCTGGTGCCGACGACGATCATGTGGTGGGAATCGTGCGCCACGGTAGAGGCGAGCGCGCAGTCCTTCATATAGCCGAAGCCGGAGACGAAGCCGTTGGTGACGCTGCCCGTGCCGCGATGGCGCTCGACAAGCGCGATCTGGCAGACGTCGTTCTCGCGGTCCATGACGACCAGCCCGTCGGCCACGGCTAGGTCCGCCTCCAGCGCCCGCGTCGGCGCCTGGTTCTCGATCACGCCGATGACGCGCACCCGCGCCTCGTTCGCGCCCTCGGGCGCGGCGACGTCGAAATCGGCCGCCTTGAGCGTCTTGCCCAGCTTCACCGTGTTCCGGGCACGGGCCGGATAGTCGTAGGGCGGGATCTCGACCTCGAGCCTGCCGCCCTTCGCCAGCCGCACGCCGCGTCCGAACACCTCGTCGATGGCGAGCGTTGCGAGGTCGGAGACGATCAGGAAGTCGGCGAGCCGGCCCGGCGCGATCGAGCCGATCTCGCGCTCCAGCCGGAAATGCTGCGCGGTGTTCAGGGTCGCCATCTGGATCGCCGTCACCGGCTTCAGCCCCTGCGCGATGGCATGGCGCACCACGCGGTCCATGTGGCCCTCGTCGACCAGCGTGCCGGAGTGGCTGTCGTCCGTGCATAGGATGAAGTTGCGCGGGTCGAGGCCGCGCTCGGTCACGGCGCGGATCTGGCTCGCCACGTCGTACCAGGCGGAGCCGAGCCGCAGCATCGCCTTCATGCCCTGCCGCACCCGGGCGATCGCGTCCTCGACGGTGGTTCCCTCGTGGTCGTCCTCGGGCCCGCCGGCGACATAGCCGTGGAACGGCAGGCCGAGGTCGCGCGAGGCATAGTGGCCGCCGACGGTCTTGCCCGCCTTCACCGTCGCCGCGATCTCGGCCACCATCAGCGGATCGTTGCCGGCGACGCCGGGAAAGTTCATCACCTCGCCGAGGCCGATGATGTTCTCCCACGTCATCGCCTCGGCCACGTCCTCGGCATCGAGCTGCGCGCCCGCGTTCTCCAGCGCCGCGGCCGACGGCACGCAGGACGGCATCTGCACATGGACGTTGACGGGCATGGCCAGCGCCTCGTCGTGCATCAGCCGCACGCCGTCGAGGCCGAGCACGTTGGCGATCTCGTGCGGGTCGACGAACATCGAGGTCGTGCCGTGCGGGATGACGGCGCGGCAGAACTCCGTCACCGTCACCATGCCGCTCTCGACATGCATGTGGGCGTCGCACAGGCCGGGAACGAGGTAGCGCCCGCCTGCATCGACCACCTTGGTGCCCTCGCCGATGGCGTGGCTGGCATCCGGCCCGCAATAGGCGAAGCGGCCGGCGGCGATGGCGATGTCGGTCGCCGGGATCACCTCGCCCGAATGGACGTTGACCCAGCGCCCGTTGCGCACGACGAGGTCGGCCGGCTTCCTGCCCGTCGCCACGTCGACCAGATGCGGCGCCACCTCGGTCCACGGCTTGGGGCGCGGGAAGGACGTCCTGGTCTTGGCGGGCATGGCTGAATCTCCGGTTTCGCGGACTGTGCCACCGAGCGCATGGCCGGCGCAATGGCGCGGGAGAACTCCAGATCGTTCAACATCTCGCGGAGATGGCCCCTCATCCGCCTGCCGGCACCTTCTCCCCGTGAACGGGGAGAAGGGCGATTGGCCGCAACGTGCCCGTTCCCCCTCTCCTCGCCTGCGGGGAGAGGAGAGGGATGAGGGGGTGGCCCAGCCCGGACGTGATAGACCTAGCGGTCGAACTTGGTCGCCATGATCACAGAGGTCTGCGTCCGCTCCACCCCTTCGAGCGCGCCGATCCTGTCGACCACGGCGTCGAGCGCCGCCACGGAGCCCGCCGCCACCACGGCCATCAGGTCGACCTCGCCGCTGATCGAATGCAGCGTGCGCACCTCGCGGATGTCCTTCAACTCGGCGATGGTCGGCACCGCATGCTTCGGCTTCACCGTGATCATCACATAGGCGCGCACCAGCGCCCGCTCGGCCGCCGTGCTCATGCGCACCGTGTAGCCGGCGATGACGCCGCCGCGCTCCAGCCGCTCGATGCGTGCCTGTACCGTTGTCCGCGACAGGCCGAGCCGCCGCGCCAGCTCCGACACCGGCGCCCGCGCATTCTCCGCCAGCAGTGACAGCAGCAGCTCGTCCTTGTCCGTATTCCTCATTCCGACGAAATCCTTCGTCAAATTGCCTATTCATACTACGAATATCACAAGTTCGGCGGTTTGAAACGCATGTCCTTCCGTGGCCTTCTCGACGGACGCTCACCATGGAGGGAAAGTTTGTGAAAGACATCGTCGTCGTCGGGGCCGGCAAGATCGGCTCGACCATCGCCCTGATGCTGGCCGAGACCGGCGACTACCGGGTCGTGCTGGCCGATCGCGATCCGGCACAGCTTGCCGCCGCGGAGACGCACGAGAACGTCGGGACCGCCGCGGTGGACATCGCCGACGCGGCGGCGCTGCGCGCACTTCTCGAGGGCAGGTTCGCCGTGCTGAGCGCCGCCCCCTTCCATCTGACGACGGCGATCGCCGAGGCCGCGGCCGATGCCGGCGTGCACTATCTCGACCTCACCGAGGACGTCGCCTCGACCCGACGCGTCAAGGAGCTGGCGAGGGACGCGGCTTGCGCCTTCATCCCGCAATGCGGGCTGGCGCCGGGCTTCATCTCGATCGTCGCCCACGACCTCGCCGGCCGGTTCGACCGCCTCGACACGGTGCGGCTGCGCGTCGGCGCGCTGCCGCAATATCCGTCGAACGCGCTCAACTACAATCTCACCTGGAGCACGGACGGCATCATCAACGAATACATCGAGCCGTGCGAGGCCATCGTCGACGGCCGCCTGATCGAGGTGCCGGCGATGGAGGAGCGCGAGGAGTTCTCGCTCGACGGCGTCACCTACGAGGCGTTCAACACCTCGGGCGGCCTCGGCACGTTGTGCGAGACGCTGGCCGGCAGGGTGCGCACGCTCAACTACCGCACCATCCGCTATCCCGGCCACGCCGCGATCATGAAGACGCTGCTGAACGACCTCAACCTGCGCAACCGGCGCGACCTGTTGAAGGACATCCTCGAGCAAGCGCTGCCCGCCACGGCGCAGGACGTGGTGATCGTCTTCGTCACCGTCAGTGGCATGAAGGGCGGGCGGCTGATGCAGGAGACCTACGCCCACAAGATCTACAGCGGCTTCGTCGCCGGCCGGCCGCGCAGCGCCATCCAGATCACCACGGCCGCCGGCATCTGCGCCGTCCTCGACCTGCTGGCGGCGGGCAGGCTGCCGCAGAAGGGCTTCGTGAAGCAGGAGGACATCGCGCTCGCCGACTTCCTCGCCAACCGGTTCGGCCGGCGCTATGCCGACGAGGCGGGCCCCGCCCACGGCATCGCCGCCTGACGGTCTGCAACCGCAACGAAAAGCCCGGCCGCGTCGGGCGGCCGGGCGTTTAGTTTGTCGGGGGCTTTCCCGTCAGAAGCCGCTGACGCTCGGCAGCCAGGTCGACAGCGACGGAACGAAGGTCAGAAGCAGGAGCACCAGAATATGCGCGAGGAAGAACGGCGGCATCTCGCGGATGATGTCTCCCATCTTGAGCTTCACCGCGGATGAAACCACGAACAGCAGCGCCCCCACCGGTGGCGTTATCAGGCCGATGGTCAGGTTCAGGATCACCACCATCGCGAAGTGGATCGGGTCGATGCCGAGCGAATGGGCGATGGGCGCGAGGATCGGCACCAGCACCATAACGCCGGGCAGCGGGTCCATGAACAGGCCGAAGACCAGCAGCAGCACGTTGACGGCGAGCAGGAAGACGATGGGGCTCAAATCCCACGACACGATGGCCTCGGCCAGCCGCTGCGGCACGCCCTCGATGATCAGCACCCAGGCGAAGGCGCGCGCGGCGGCGAGAATCAGCAGCACGGCGATCGAGATCAGCGCGGCGCGGAAGATGATCGACGGGATGTCCCTGAGCTTGAGCGAGCGGTAGAGGAACATGCCGCAGGCCAGCGCGTAGAAGATCGCGATGACGGAGGCCTCCGTCGGCGTGAACACGCCGGCGCGGATGCCGCCGATGATGATGACGATGAGAAGCAGCGCCGGCAGCGCATGGATCGTCGTCCTGACCATCTCCCGGCCGGCGGGCTTCGGGTCGCCGCCGCGATAGCCGCGCTTCCGCGACACGAAGAAGTTGGCGATGCACAGCGCGATGGCGATGATGACGCCCGGCACCATGCCGGCGATGAACAGCGCCCCGACCGAGACTTCCTCGACCTGCAGCGCGTAGATGATCATGATGATCGAAGGCGGGATGATGGGTCCGAGCACCGCGGCCGAGGCCGTCAGCGCGCCGGCATAGGATTTGTCGTAGCCGCTCTTCTCCATCATGCGGATCATCATCGCGCCGGGTCCGGCAGCATCGGCCAGCGCCGAGCCGGAAATGCCGGAGAACAATGCCGCCGAGATGACGTTGGCGTAGCCCAGCCCGCCGCGCAGATGGCCGACGAACTGCGAGGCGAAGCGCAGCAGCACGTAGGTCATCGCCCCGCCGGTCATCAACTCGGCGGCGAGGATGAAGAACGGTACCGCCATCAGCGGGAACGAGTCGAGGCCCGAGAACATCTCCTTGACCACGACGAGATAGGGATAGTTGCTACCGAGCGAGACGGCGACGAAAGCCGAGATCGCCAGGGTGAAGGCGACGGGAAAGCCTGCCGCCAGCAGGATCACGAAGGTGAGAAAGAGTATCCAGGCCACGTCGTGCCCCCGCTAAGATGGTTCCAGACAACGACCGCAGCCGCGCTTGATGTGTCCGTTTCTGTTGCCGCCCCGCTCGCGCATCGGGCCGCCGGCGCCGGGTCGGCGTCCGGGCCCGGTCCCTAGGCGCTGAGGCTGCCGGAAAGATCGCCCGGCACGTCGGCCGCTTCCTTGAAGCGGTTCTCCGTCACGTAGCCGCGCACGATCAGCAGCAGGTGCACCGCGAGCAGCGCGAAGCCGACCGGGATCGCGGCGTAGACGTAGCTGAACGGGATGCGCGTCGCCGGCGTGAGCTGGAAGCGCATGCGCATGGCGTATGTGTAGCCGACCCAGATCATGATCGCGAAGAAGGCGAACAGGCAGACGACGATGACGGTCCTGAGCAGGCGCTGCGCGCGCGGCGACAGGGCGTCCATCAGGTTTCCGATCGCCACGTGGCCGCCGTAGCGGAGCGTCAGCCCCGCACCGATGAAGGTCATCCAGACCATCATGTAGCGGGCGACCTCTTCGGCCCACGGGATCGAGTAGTTGGTCAGGTAGCGCAGCGACACGTTGGCAAAGACGATCACGGACATCGCGCCGAGAAGGAGGATGAGAGCCCATTTGTTGAGCTCGACGAATGCATTCTCAAGCTTGCTCAAGGAACGTCTCCTCCCCTCGGCGACCGGCACGAGCGCTGTCCTGCCGGCCTCTCGATGTCCGCGTCCTGGCCGCGGGCTACTCCGTGGCGATGATCTGGTCGATCAGATCCTTGCTGTAGGTCTTGTAGTACTCCTCGTAGGCCGGGGCGAGAGCCTCCTGGAAGGCGCCCTTCTGCTCGGCCGAGAGCTGGCCCACGTTCATGCCGGCGGCCTTGAGCTGCTCGACGCCGGAGCTTTCGGCGTTGTCGACGAAGCCGCGCATGGCCACCACGGCCTCGGCCGCCGCCTTCTTGAAGACCTCCTTGTCCTCGTCGGACAGGCCATTCCACAGGTCCTGCGAGACGAGAAGCATCGCCGGCGAATAGACGTGGCCGGAGACGGTCAGGTACTTCTGCACTTCCGAGAGCTTGGCCGAGGTGATGACCGAGAGCGGGTTCTCCTGCCCGTCGATCGTGCCCTGCTCGAGCGCGCCGAGCACTTCCGGCCAGGCCATCGGGGTTGGCGCGGCGCCCAGCGTCTGGAAGGCGGTGATGTGGATCGGGTTCTCCATCGTGCGCAGCTTCAGGCCGGCGACGTCGGCCGGCGCGGCGATGGCGTTGCGGTTGTTGGTGATGTGGCGGAAGCCCTGCTCGCCCCAGGCGAGCGCCACCAGGCCGACCGAATCGAACTTGGTCAGGATGTCCTGGCCGATCGGGCCATCGAGCACGGTGCGGGCATGCTTCAGGTCGCGGAACAGGAACGGGATGTCGAACACGCCGGTTTCGGGCACGAAGTTCGACAGCGTGCCGGAGGACACGATGGTCGCCTCGACCGTGCCGAGCTGGACGCCCTCGATCACCTCACGCTCGCCGCCGAGGCCCGACGACGGGAAGTGGCGGAACACGAAGCGGCCATCCGTCTCGGCCTCGACCACTTCCTGCCACTTGGCCGCGGCGACGCCGTAGTGCGAGGTGGTCGCCAGCGCGTAGCCGAGCTTGATTTCCTGCTGGGCATTCGCCGCACCGGCGAATGCGGCGACGGAGAAGGCGACGGCGGCGGCCGCCGGAGCGAAACGCTTCAAGAACTGCTGCATGTCTAGGATACCTCCCGTTTGCGCAAACCAGAATGCGAAACCCGCCCGGCATGGCTTGCGGCTTTATTTGGGCGCCCCGAAGAACAGGGGACGGCCGGACCAGTCTCGTTGCCTGCTTTTGTGCCTCATCACGCCCCCTGTCAAGCAGAGGCAAAGCTGCCGCGCGTCAGGGTCCATGAGGTGGACCGGTACCGGCACGGGCACGGCACGCCGTTCCTTGAGGAACCGGATGAAAACAACGGGATAGAACCTTCCCATAGGTGAGGTTCGTGCATGAGATCGATGTGCGGGGGAAGGCGGGGAAGCCCTATTGATCGTCTCCGCTCCAGCGCGTCAGCCGGTCGCCGGGGTCGATGCCGGCCCATTCGACGAGCCGCGCCGCGATCTCGCGCACCATCGCCTCCACCGATGCGGGCTTCGTGTAGAAGGGCGGCACCGGCGGCGCGATCACCGCGCCCATGCGCGCCAGCCGCAGCATCGATTCGAGATGGCCCTCGTGCAGCGGCGCCTCGCGCGGGGCGAGCACCAGCCGCCGCTTCTCCTTCAGCGTCACGTCGGCGGCGCGCGTCAGCAGATTGTCGCCGAGGCCGTGGGCGATCGCCGCCAGCGACCGCATCGAGCAGGGGACGACGATCATCCCCGCCGTCCTGAACGAGCCGGACGCGACGGGCGCGGCGAGGTCGCCGGGGCCGTGGACATGCGCGGCCAGCGCCTCGATCCGGGCGACGCCGTCCTCGCCCAGCTCGTGGCGGATGCTGAGCCGCGCGCCGCGCGAGACGATCAGATGCGTCTCGACGCCGGCCTCGCGCAGGAGGCGCAGCACCTCGACGGCCAGCGCCGCCCCCGACGCGCCGGTGACGCCGACGACCAGGCGCGCGGTCATTGCGGCCGCGTCCCCGTGCCGCCGGGAAAGAACTCGTGCCAGCGCTCGGCGACCCGCTGCTCGACCTCCTGCGGCATCTTCAGCCCGACGCCCCATTCGCGCGTGGTCTCGGAGCCGATCTTGCGCGTCGCGTCGAACCCGACCTTGCCGCCGAGCCCCTCCAGCGGCGAGGCGAAGTCGAGCTGGTCGACCGGCGTGCGTTCCAGCACCATCAGGTCGCGCGACGGGTCCATGCGGGTGGCGAGCGCCCACATCACGTCCGGCCACGAGCGGATGTCGATGTCGTCGTCGACCACGATCACCATCTTGGTCATCTGGAACTGCGGCAGCAGCGACCACAGCCCCATCATGACGCGCCGCGCCTGGCCGGGATAGCGCTTGTCGATGGAGATCACCGCGATGCGGTAGGAGCTCGCCTCCGGCGGCAGCCACACGTCGACGATCTCGGGAAGCTGCTGTCGCAGCAGCGGCTTGAAGACGTCCAGCAACGCATCCCCCAGCACGGAAGGCTCATCCGGCGCGCGGCCGGTGAAGGTTGTCAGATAATGCGCGTTGTCGCGCAGGAACATGCGCTTCAACGTGAAGACGGGATAGTGGGCCGGCGAGTTGTAGTAGCCGGTGTGGTCGCCGAACGGCCCCTCCAGCGCGGTCTCCTGCGCCGACACGGTGCCCTCGAGGACGATCTCGGCGCTCGCCGGCACGTGCAGCGGGATGCTCGCGCAGGGCGCGAGCGCCGAGCGCCGGCCGTTTATCATCCCGGCCAGCGCCAGCTCGGACACGCCCTCGGGCGCCGGCATCACCGAGGCGATCATCGTCGCCGGGTCCGCGCCGATGACGACCGCCACCGGCGTGTCCTCGCCGCGCGCCTGCCACATGCGATGATGCGCCGCACCGCCGCGCATCGGCAGCCAGCGCATGATCGCCCGGTCGCGATCCAGCACCTGCATGCGGTAGATTCCGAGGTTGTAGGTCGACAGATCGTCCGCGCCCGGCGCGCGGGTGACGACGATCGGCCAGGTGATCAGCGGCCCCGCATCGTCCGGCCAGCAATGCTGCACCGGAAGCAGGGAGAGGTCCGGGTCGGCCTCCCGCCAGGCCCGCGGCCGCGACACGGCCCGCGGCCGCGCCAGCAGCGCGCCCCTGGCCGCAGGCAGCAGCGCCCGCGCCTCGCGAAGGCTCTGCGGCGGCCTGGGCGCGCGCAGCCAGGCCATCATTTCGCCCAATGATTTCAATCCGTTGATGTCCGTACCGAGACCGGAGGCGACGCGCTCCCGCGTGCCAAACAAGTTGGTCACGACAGGAAGACGCGCCGCCTCGCCCCTGACGTCGAGCGGCCTGGATAGTCGCAGCACAGCCCCCCCAGCTGCGATCACCTGCCGGTGAAGCTCGGTGATTTCCAGACGCATCGACACCGGGACTCCGACCTCGCACACCTGTCCTGCGTCCAAAAGAAAGGACAGGTACGAGCCGAGATCGGAAAAAGACTGAATGTGGCGTTGATGCATGGTCGGCTCGGTACAGCATGGATCATGACACAGCCGAAAGGGCATCTCTTTGCGATAACGCAAAGAACCGCGACCACCCGGGGACTAGGTTTCGGCGAACGACGCAGGGAGGCAAGTCATGGTCCGGCGCCTGCTCGGTCGGATCGCTGCGCTCTGGCGCATGGCCGCCCTTCCGGGTGGACGATGGCGCCGCAGGGCGGCGAAGGAAACGGAGACGATGGACGCGCAGGAGCTTGCTGGCGGAACCATGCTGACGGCAGGCGGACCGGACGTTGCGCGGGTCGCGCCCGCCTCCGAGGACGTGCTGGCGCGCGCCATGGTCTCCATCGGCATCGACTACGAGGATTTCGCCGAGCGCGAGGCGCTGTGGCTGCGCGACCTGCGCCTGGGCTGCCGCGCCTGCAACGCGCGCAGCCGCTGCCGGCGCGACCTCGGCACCGGCGATTTCGAGCGCCGCTACCGCCACTACTGCTTCAACGCCGAGAGCCTCGCCCGCATCGCCGCCGGCAAGCGCCACGGCATCGGCACCCCCCGATCGACACCACAGGCATGAAAAGAGCACAGAACCCATGGATGCCCGGCTGCCCGCCTTCGTTCGCCACCTCATACCGGCCTTTGCCGGGCTGCCTCTCGGCCCGGCGCTGACCCTGTCGCTGCGCGCGCTGGCGCGGCGCAGGCC
>JAEZXF010000291.1 GCA_023419995.1 Pseudomonadota bacterium
GGCCGAGGCCGTGCGCCAGCCCGACCCGATCGCCGAGGCGATCCGCGCCGCCGAGGCGGCGCCGATGGCCATGGCGCAGTCGGCGCAGGACGAGGCGGAGTTCCGCCCGGCGAGCAGGCTGTTCGCCCAGCCCGCTCCGCAGCAGGCCGCGCCCGTCGCACCCGCGCCGCAGATGGCCGAGCCGGTCCAGCAGCACGTCCAGCCGGCACCGCGCGTCGACATGCATGCCCCGGCGCAGCCGCGCATGCCCCGCGTCGAGGATTTCCCGCCCGTCGTCCGCGCCGAGCTGGAGCAGGGGCATGCCCATGGCCACGACCAGGAGGAACGCGGCCCGATGGGCCTGCTGAAGCGCCTGACGCAGGGCCTGTCCCGCCGCGAGGAAGAGCCGGCGCGCCTCCAGCCCGCGCAGCCGCGCGAGCCGAGGCTGCTCCAGCCCGCGCCGGAGCCACGCCGCACGCCGCAGTCCGACCCCCAGCTCTACGCGCCGCGCCGCGGCCAGCTCGACGACCAGGGCCGGCTTTCCGTGCAGCCGCGCATGAGCCAGGAAGACGACCAGCTCGAGATTCCGGCTTTCCTTCGCCGGCAGGCGAACTGAGGCGGGCGCCTTGTAACAGACATGTTTCGGGCGGGCGCCGCGGCTCCCGCCTGAAACCCGAAAAAGACAGCATCGACAGCGGGTTACGAGAGAGACACACGCCGCTGTGCAGCGTAACACAGAGTAAAAAAGCGTGATTTGGACTCTTTTGCCCATGACACTATCTTCGCCCGCAATAAATTGTCGGGCGGGGATTCTTGGGGATGTGTCTCCGCCGGCCACATACGCGAATCGCGGGCGGGCGGGCAATCCGGCCAGCGTAAACGGGACGGGCTAATGGGGTTCGATTTGCACGACTACCAAACGACGCTCAAGTCGCGCGTATCGCTATCGGGTATCGGTGTTCACAGCGGCAAGCCTGTCTCGATCCATTTCTCTCCCGCAGATCCCGACACCGGCATCGTCTTCCTGAAGACCGATGAGGCCGGCGAGACCATCGAGGTTCGCGCCCTCGTCGCCCAGATCGGCGCGACGGACCTCTGCACCGAGCTCTGCACCAGCGGCGGCGCGCGCGTCGCCACCGTCGAGCACCTGCTCGCGGCCCTTTCCGCCCTCGGCATCGACAACGTCCTGATCGAGATCGACAGCGACGAGGTGCCGATCCTCGACGGCAGCTCGGCGATGTTCGTCGAGGCGTTCGACCAGGCCGGCATCAGCCAGCAGGCGGTCAAGCGCCGCTACATTCGCATCATCAAGCCCGTGCGCATCGACAACGGCGCTTCGTGGGCCGAGTTCCATCCGTACGAGGGCACCCGCTTCGAGGTCGAGATCGACTTCGAGAGCCCGGCCATCGGCCGGCAGTTCTATGCCGCCGACATCACCGCCGACCTCTTCCGCCGCGACATCTCGCGGGCCCGCACCTTCGGCTTCATGAAGGACGTCGAGCGCCTGTGGGCCGCCGGCTACGCGCTCGGCTCCTCGCTCGAGAACACCGTGGTGATCGGCGACGACGGCCGCGTGGTCAACATGGAGGGGCTGCGCTACTCCAACGAGTTCGTGCGCCACAAGATGCTCGACGCGATGGGCGACCTCGCGCTCGCCGGCGCCCGCTTCATCGGCCGCTACCGCTCCTATCGCGGCGGCCACAAGATGAACGCCGCTGCGCTGCGCCGCCTGCTCTCCGACCGCTCGGCGTTCGAGATCGTCGAGACCGGCCGCCGCGAGCGCGGCCGCACTGCCGAGATGATCGCGGTCAACGCCCCGGTCTACGCCCCCTGGATGATCTGAGCCGCGATTCTTTCGCGCTTTCAGGCCCTTCTGCGCTTGCCTGCACGGTGTTTCCGCCTGTCGGCAAGGCGGGCTTCCTTTCCCGCATCCGCTGCATTCTCGGGCCTGTGGATCGTGCTGCGCGGTCGTCGCCCCGCCACAAAAAAGCGCCATTGCGCGGCGATGACGTTGCCGAGGGACGGCAGTTGGACTATGACTGCCGCGACATTTCGACCATCAGGCAGAGGGCGGAAAGCCGCATGACTGAACTCCGCAAAGCCGGGCGCGAGACGCGCAGCCGCTCCGTCGGGCTGATCGCCGCGGCGGCTGTGCTGCCCCTGCTGGTCTCGGCCTGCGCCAGCGACAAGGACGTCGATCTCGCTTCCTACGTCGAGAGCGTCGAGCCGGCGGACACGCTGTACAACCAGGGACTTGCCAATCTCGAGGCCGGCCGCACGGCCGAGGCCGCGCGCAAGTTCGAGTCGCTCGACCGCCAGCACCCCTATTCGGAGCATGCCCGCAAGGCGATGGTGATGTCCGCCTTCACCAACTACCGGCTGGGCAAGTACGAGGAGGCGATCACCGCCGGCAAGCGCTACGTGTCGCTCTATCCGACGACCGACGATGCAGCCTATGCGCAGTACATCATCGGCCTGTCCTACTATCGCCAGGTGCGCGACGTCACCCAGGACCAGAAGGAAGCCCGGCTGCTCGCGGAAACCATGCGCGAGCTGGTCGACCGCTGGCCGGATTCCGAATATGTTGGCGACGCCAACGCCAAGATCCGCTTCGCCCGCGACCAGCTCGCCGGCAAGGAGATGCAGATCGGCCGCTACTATCAGGAACGCCGCGAGTACATCGCCTCGGTCAAGCGGTTCCGCAACGTGGTCGAGATGTATTCCGACACGCGCCACGTCGAGGAGGCGCTGGCGCGCCTGACCGAGACCTACTACGCGATGGGCCTCGCCTCCGAGGCGCAGACCGCCGCCGCCGTTCTCGGCCACAACTACCCGGAAAGCCAGTGGTACAAGGATTCGTACGCGCTGCTGCAGTCGGGCGGCCTGTCGCCGCGCGAGGACCAGGGCTCGTGGCTGTCGCGCGCCGGCAAGATCATCGCCGGAAGCTGACGCGCGCCGCCCATCCATGCTCGCCCACCTGTCGATCCGCGATATCGTCCTGATCGAACGGCTCGACATAGACTTTCCGGCCGGCCTCTCCGTGCTGACCGGCGAAACCGGCGCGGGCAAGTCGATCCTGCTCGATTCCCTCTCGCTGGCGCTCGGCGCGCGCGGCGACGCCTCGCTGGTGCGCCACGGCGCGGCGCAGGGCAGCGTCACCGCGATCTTCAACGTTCCCCAGAACCATTCCGCCCGGATGCTCGCCCGCGACAACGGCTTCGACGACGAGGGCGACCTGATCCTGCGGCGCATCCAGTCGGCCGACGGGCGCAGCCGCGTCTTCCTCAACGACCAGCCGGCGAGCGTCGCGCTGCTGCGCGAGATCGGCCGGCATCTGGTCGAGATCCACGGCCAGCACGACGACCGGGCGCTGGTCGACGCCGCCGCGCATCGCGACCTGCTCGACGCCTTCGGCGGCCATGCCGGGCAGGCGCAGGGCGTCGGCCTTGCCTGGCGCGCCTGGCGTGAGGCCGAGCAGGCGCTGTCGCGCCACCGGGCCAAGGTCGAGGCCGCCGCCCGCGAGGCCGACTACCTGCGCGCCAGCGTCGAGGAGCTGTCGAAGCTCGACCCGCTGCCGGGCGAGGAGACCGACCTTGCCGACCGGCGCGCCGCGATGATGCGGGCGGAGAAGTCGGCGGCCGACATCGCCGACGCGCAGGAGGTGCTCTCCGGGCAGAGCTCCGCCGTGCCGCAGCTCGCGAGCCTGATGCGCCGCTTGCAGCGCAAGGCCGAGGCCGCGCCCGGCCTGCTCGACGACATCGTCAAGGCGCTGGACGACGCGCTGATCTCGCTCGACGCGGCGCAGGTCGCCGTCGATGCCGCGCTGCGCGCCGCCGCGTTCGACCCGCGCGCGCTGGAGGAGGCGGAGGAGCGGCTGTTCGCCTTGCGCGCCGCCGCGCGCAAGCATTCGGTGGCGGTGGACGACCTCGCGGCGCTGCGCGACGCGATGGCAGCGGACCTCGCCGACCTCGATGCCGGCGAGGAGCGCCTGGTCGCGCTCGAGAAGGCTGCGCAGGCTGCGCAGGCGGCCTATGACGAGGCGGCCGCCCATCTTTCCGAGCTGCGCAAGGGCACGGCCGCCGCGCTCGCCAGGGCGGTGATGGCCGAGCTGCCGGCGCTGAAGCTGGAGCGGGCCGAGTTCATCGTCGAGATAGCGAGCGAGCCGGCCGACCGCGCCGAGAGCGGCATCGACCAGGTCGAGTTCTGGGTGCGGACCAATCCGGGAACGCGGCCGGGACCGATCATGAAGGTGGCGTCGGGCGGCGAGCTGTCGCGCTTCCTTCTCGCGCTCAAGGTCGCGCTCGCCGACCGGGGGTCCGCCCCGACGCTCGTCTTCGACGAGATCGACACCGGCGGCGGCGGCGCGGTGGCCGACGCCATCGGCCAGCGGCTTTCGCGGCTTGCCGGCCGCATCCAGGTTCTGTCGGTGACGCATGCGCCGCAGGTCGCTGCCCGCGCCGGCACCCACTACCTCATCTCCAAGTCGGGTGGCGCCGATCGCGTGGCGACCGACGTCGCCACGCTCGCCCGGCAGGCGCGGCAGGAGGAGATCGCGCGCATGCTCGCCGGCGCGACGATCACCGAGGAGGCACGCGCCGCCGCCGAGCGGCTTTTGAGCGAGAACGCGGCGGCGGGGTGAGGGGCCGATCGTCCGGCGCCGCGCCGCCCCTCATCCCCCTGCCGGGACCTTCTCCCCGCGAACGGGGAGAAGGGGCAGTTGCGGCGTTACGGCAGTGTCTCCTCTCCCCGTTCACGGGGAGAGGATGCCGGCAGGCAGGCGAGGGGCGGCGCAAAGGCGGCGGGATAGCCGCTCCGCGGCCCTTGAGCCTTGCGCTCCGGACGCTAGTTTAGCGCTCCAGCCGCAATCCGGATTCGTCCCATGCCCCAGCCCCAGAAACCCGTCGAAGACCTGACACTGGAGGAAGCCGCGGCGGAGCTCGCGGCGCTGGCGGCCGAGATCGCGGAGCACGACCGGCGCTACTATGCCGAGGATGCCCCGAGCATCTCGGATGCCGACTACGATGCGCTGCGGCTGCGCAACGTCGCCATCGAGGCCGCCTTTCCCGAACTGGTGCGGGCGGATTCGCCGTCGAAATCGGTGGGCGTGGCGCCCTCCGGCACCTTCGCGCAGGTGCGCCACGCGCGGCCGATGCTGTCGCTCGACAACGTGTTCTCCGACGGCGACGTGGTGGACTTCGTCGCGTCCGTGCGCCGCTTCCTCGCCTTCCCGGAGGAGCGCGAGCTCGTCTTCACCGCCGAGCCGAAGATCGACGGCCTGTCGATGTCGCTGCGCTACGAGCGCGGCGAGCTCGCCAGCGCCGCGACGCGCGGCGACGGCGAGACCGGCGAGAACGTGACCGCCAACATCCGCACCATCGGCGAGATTCCGCAACGCCTTCCGGCCGATGCGCCGGGGGTGGTGGAGGTGCGCGGCGAGGTCTACATGCGCCGCGACGATTTCCTCGCGCTCAATGCGCGCCTGACCGAGGAGATGGGCCGCACCTTCGCCAATCCGCGCAACTTCGCCGCCGGCAGCCTGAGGCAGAAGGACCCCGAGGTGACGCGCGCACGGCCGTTGAAGTTCTTCGCCTATGCCTGGGGCGAGGCGTCGGAGCCGCTGGCGGAGACCCAGTTCGAGGCGGTGCAGCGGCTCGGCCGCTGGGGTTTCCCCGTCAATCCGCACATGGCGCTGTGCCGGTCGGTCGAGGAGATGCTGGAGCGCTACCGCGCCATCGAGGCCGAGCGCGCCAGCCTGCCCTACGACATCGACGGCGTCGTCTACAAGGTCGACCGGCTCGACCTGCAGGAGCGGCTGGGCTTCCGCGCCCGCAGCCCGCGCTGGGCGACGGCACACAAGTTCCCGGCCGAGAAGGCGACCACGCTGCTGCGCGCGATCGAGATCCAGGTCGGCCGCACCGGCGCCATGACGCCCGTCGCCCGGCTGGAGCCGGTGACGGTCGGCGGCGTCGTCGTCACCAACGCGACGCTGCACAACGAGGACTACATACGCGGCATCGGCAGCGACGGAAGCCCGATCCGCGAGGGCAGGGACATCCGCGTCGGCGCCACGGTGCTGGTGCAGCGCGCCGGCGATGTCATCCCGCAGGTGCTCGACGTCGTGATCGAGCAGCGGCCGGCCAGCTCCGTCCCCTACGTGTTTCCCGACACCTGCCCGGCCTGCGGCAGTCATGCGGTGCGCGAGGAGGGCGAGGCGGTGCGCCGCTGCACCGGCGGCCTCGTCTGCCCGGCGCAGGCGGTCGAGCGCATCCGCCACTTCGTGTCGCGCAACGCCTTCGACATCGAGGGGCTGGGCGAGAAGCAGATCGAGTTCTTCTTCAACCATGCGGACCCGCTGCTGTCGATCCGCTCGCCGGCCGACATCTTCACCCTGCAGGACCGGCAGAGGAATGCGCTGGCCAAGCTCGAGAACATCGACGGCTTCGGGCAGATCTCCGTCCGCAAGCTCTATGCCGCGATCGAGGAGCGGCGGCAGGTGCCGCTGCACCGGTTCCTGTTCGCGCTCGGCATCCGCCATGTCGGCGAGACCAACGCCAAGCGGCTGGCCCGGCACTACCTGTCGTTCGAGGCGCTGCGGGCGGGCGCCTCGGCCGCGCAGCCGCCGGCGGGCAAGGGCGACCCCGGCAACGCCGAATGGCAGGAGCTGACCGGCATCAACGGCATCGGCGTGGTGGTGGCGCAGGCGCTGGTCGACTTCTTCGCCGAGACGCACAACACCGAGGCCCTCGACCGGTTGCTCGACAAGGTGACGCCGCTCGCCGAGGAGCCGGTGGGCGAGGTGTCGTCGCCGGTCGCCGGCAAGACCGTGGTGTTCACCGGCGCGCTGGAGCGCATGTCGCGCGACGAGGCCAAGGCCATGGCCGAGCGGCTGGGCGCGAGGGTCGCTGGCTCCGTGTCGAAGAAGACCGATCTGGTGGTGGCCGGCCCCGGCGCGGGATCGAAGCTCAAGCAGGCGGGCGAGCTCGGCATCGAGGTGATCGACGAGGACCAGTGGTTCGTGCTCGCCGGACAATAGGCGCGCTGAAGGGTGGCTCAATCGAATTGATGTGACAGGCCAGCAAGGCTGACCTAAACACCGGCTTCCCTGAAGCGCGCCGCACCTCCGCTTTCGGGCGACATGCATCAGAAGGAAACCCGATGTCTCCCGCCGACAGCACATCGCCGAAGCATGCGCCGCTCGCCGACTTCCTCGACGGCATGCGGCAGTGCATGCCCGTCGTGATCGCGTCGTCGCCGTTCTCGATGCTGTTCGGCACGGTCGCGGTCCAGAACGGGCTGACGGTCGGCGAGGCGACGCTGATGAGCGTGGCGATGTTTGCCGGCGCCAGCCAGCTCGTCGGCATGGAGCTCTTCGGCCAGAAGGTCGCGCCGTGGCTGATCGTTCTCTCGATCTTCGCCGTCAATTTCCGCCACGTGCTCTACTCGGCCGCGATGGGCCGGCGGATGCGGAACTGGAGCTGGACCAGGCGCATCGTCGCCTTCTTCCTCCTGACCGACGCGCAGTATGCCTTCGGCGAGAAGCAGGCCCTGACCGGCAGGCTCACCTTCGCCTGGTACATGGGCTACGGCATCTTCCTCTACAGCTGCTGGGTGATAGGCACCGTGGTCGGGGCGATGTTCGGCAACCTCATCCCGGATCCCCATGCGCTGGGCCTCGATTTCATGCTGCCGATCTACTTCCTCGGCATGGTGATGGGCTTTCGCAAGCGGCCGCTGTGGCTGCCCGTGGTCGCCACGAGCGCGATCGTCTCGATCGTCGCCTACTACCTGATCGGCTCGCCGTGGAACGTGTCCGTCGGCGCGCTGGCGGGGATCGTCGTCGCGGCCGTCTTCACCCCCGCCAACGGGGAGAGCGCGGCATGAGCACGACGGCGTGGATCATCATCGTCGGCGCGATCGTCACCTACCTGACGCGCATCGGCGGCTATCTGGTGCTGTCGCGCTTCAAGCGCATCCATCCGCGCGTCGAGGCGGCGCTGGATGCCGTTCCCGCGGCGGTGCTGACGACGCTGGTGGCGCCGGCGGCGGCGCTCGGCGGCCCCATCGAATGGACGGCGCTCGCCGTCGCCGGCGTGATCGCGCTGCGCGGCGGGCTGACCGTGACCTTCTTCTGCGGCGCGGCGGTGCTGATCGCGCTGCGCAACCTGCCGCTGTAGGGCGGCAGGCAGCCGGGCGGCGGGCAGGGGGTGTCCGGACGGAACGCCGCCTCGCGCCTTTCCCGACCTGCCCTATAGCGGCGCCGTGGCCGCTTCCAGCCAGGCGAGGACCTCGCCGTCGACCATCGGCCCGATCTCGGCCAGAACCCGGGCGTGATAGGCGTCGAGCCAGGCGCGCTCGGCCGGGTCGAGCAGGTCGGCGCGGACAAGCCGGCGGTCGAAGGGGGCGAGCGTCAGCGTCTCGAAGCCGTGCATGGCGATGTCGCCGCCGGGGATCGCCTCGGCCGCCTCGACGACGATCAGGTTCTCCAGCCGGATGCCGTAGCCGCCGGCCTTGTAGTAGCCCGGCTCGTTGGACAGGATCATGCCGGCGAGGAGGGGCTGGGTGCCGGTCTTGGCGATGCGCTGCGGCCCCTCGTGGACGGACAGGAACGAGCCGACGCCGTGGCCGGTGCCATGGGCGTAGTCGAGACCCTTCCGCCACAGCGCGTGCCGCGCGATGGCATCAATGTCGCAGCCGCGCGTGCCGGCGGGGAAGCGCAGCGTCGAGATGGCGATCAGCCCCTTCAGCACCAGCGTCGCGCGCTCGCGCATCTCCTCGCTCGGCCGGCCGACGGCGACCGTGCGGGTGATGTCGGTGGTGCCGTCCTGGTACTGGCCGCCGGAATCGACGAGGAACAGCTCGCCCGCGCCCAGCCTGCGGTTGGTGACCGTGGTCACGCGGTAGTGGACGATGGCGCCGTTCGGCCCGGCGCCGGAGATGGTATCGAAGGAGATGTCGCGCAGCGGCATCTGCGTTTCCTCGCCGGTGCGGCGGCGGAAGCCCTCCAGCGCGCGGACGGCGGCGATCTCGTCCACGGTGCCGGGCTCCCGGCCGTCGAGCCAGTGCAGGAACTTCGCCATCGCCGCGCCGTCGCGGCGGTGAGCGGCGCGGGTGCCGGCAAGCTCGGCCTCGTTCTTGACCGCGCGGGGTAGGCGGGCCGGGTCGGCGAGGCGCACGACCGTGCCGCCGTTCTCCTCGACGATCGTCCGCAGCTTCTCGGCGGCAAGCGCCGGATCGAGGGCGATCCTGCCGCCCGCCGCCGCCAGCCCTGCCAGGCGGCCTTCCAGCGCCTGCGGCTCGAGAAGCGTGGCGAGCTGGGTCAGGTAGGCGTCCGTCTCGATCGTCAGCTTGTCAGGCGACAGGAAGAGGAGCGGCAGGCCCTCCGCCGGCAGGATGGCGAAGCCGAGCGCCAGCGGCGTGTGCGGCACGTCGCTGCCGCGGATATTGAACAGCCAGGCCAGCGAGGAGGGATCGGTGAGGACGGCATGGTCGGCCTTGCCGGCGGCGAGGTCGGCGGCAAGGCGCGCGATCTTGTCCTTCGCCAGCTCGCCGGCGAAGCCCGCCGGCTGGATCTCGACCTTGCCGGCCGGCGGCGCGGGCTGATCGGTCCAGATGGCGTCGACGGCGTTGCGCTCGACCGGAACGAGCCGGCCGCCCGCCTTCTCGACGGCGTCGCGCAGCGCCTCGGCCTCGGCGACGGTGTGGAGCCAGGGGTCGAAGCCGAGCGCGAGGCCCGGCGCGGCATGGACGGCAAGCCACTTCGACGGCGGGTTGTCGATCAGGCTCTCGACCTCGAAGGTGCCGGTGTCGACCTGTGCGGCCGCCTGCAGCGTGTAGCGGCCGTCGACGAAGAGGACGGCCCGCTCGCGCAGGACGAGGGCGATGCCCGCCGAGCCGGTGAAGCCGGTCAGCCAGCGCAGCCGCTCGGCCCGCGCCGGCCCGTACTCGCCCTGGTGCTCGTCGGCGCGGGGCACGAGGAAGCCGTCGAGTCCGAGGTCCGAGAGGTGCGCGCGCAGGCGCGCCACCCTGTCCACGCCCTGGGAGGGATCGGTGAGCGCATCGAAGGACTGGAACATCGTGGCCTCGTTCGTTTCGCTGTCTGGTGCCGCCTGCGGTCAGGTCTAGCCGGGGCCGCGCGCGCGCGCAATGCGCACGACAGAATGTTGCGCCGAACGGGATGGTGCGATGCAATATTGTTGTTCGCACTTGCAAAATCGCATGGTTACCATGCGGAAATCGCACTGGTAATATAGGTCAGTAATACTTACCTTTATCCCGTAAGCGATACCGACGCCAGACGACAGGAGATGCGAGATGGCAACGAACTCCGCAAGGCATGGTTTTTTCCGCAACGCGATCGGCGCCATGATGGCTGCCCGCGAGAGGCAGGCGAGCCGCTATGTGGCCGGCGTTCTGCTGAAGTATGACGACGACACGCTGAAGGCCGGCGGGTACAGCCGCGCCGAGCTGGAGAAGCGCGCGTCGGTGAGCTACCCGCTCTGAGACAAGAATTCCGCCGCCTCGAAGGTGGCGGTTACCGCTCCGAGCCGCGTGGGGCGACGCGGCGAAGGGAAGAAAAAGGCGACCGGAGACGGTCGCCTTTTTCGTGTCCGGTTCAAGGGGTGCGTGCCGTCAGGGCGCGAGGTGGATGGTGACCCAGCCTTCGCGATGGAGCGTCGAGACGTGGCGCAGGCCCTGCGCGACATAGGCCTCGACCACGGTGTCGTGCTGGCGGTCGAGGATGCCGGAGAGCACCAGCGCGCCGGCCGGCGCCAGATGCCGCCGCACCTGCGGTGCGAGATCGACGAGCGGCCCGGCGAGGATGTTGGCGACGATCAGCTCGAACGGGCCGTTCCCGGCGAACACGGGATCGTCGAAGCCGTCCGCGGCGGCCGTCCGCACATGGTCCGAGACGCCGTTCAGCGCCACGTTGTCGGCGGCGACCGCGACCGCGACCGGATCGATGTCGGTGGCCAGCACCGGGATGGGCGCCAGCTTGGCGATGGCGATGGCGAGCACGGCGCTGCCGGTGCCGAGGTCGAGCGCGTTCGCCGGCTTCCGCCCGCGCACCAGCGACGACAGCATCTCGAGGCAGCCGGCCGTCGTGCCGTGATGGCCGGTGCCGAAGGCGAGCCCGGCCTCGATCTCGATGCCGATGTCGCCGGGGCGAAGCTCCTCGCGGTCGTGCGAGCCGTGGACGAGGAAGCCGCCGGCGCGGACCGGCTTCAGCCCTTCGAGCGACTTCGCCACCCAGTCGATGTCGGGCAGGGTCTCGCGGCCGATGGCGAGCGTGGCGCCCGCGTCGCCGGCGGCGGCGCGGATGCGGGCCTCCACCGCGTCGGCATCGCCGGCCTCGGCGTAGACGGATATCTCGTCGGAGCCTTCCGCCTCGTCGATCTCGGTCAGGGCGAGCGGCAGGCCGTCATCCTCGAACCCGGCCTCCAGCGCCGAGAACAGGGCGGTCGAAACCGGGCGGAAGGCGATGAAGTGCAGGCGGATCTGGGGCAAGGGGGGCGCCGTCCGTTCAGCCCGCGGCAAGCCGCTTGAGCTTGGCGATGGCGGTGTCGGGATTCTCGCCGTAGGAGATGGTGCCGGCGAAATCGCCCCTGCGGTCCAGCATCAGGACGGAGGCGGTGTGGTCCATCGTGTAGTCGCCGTCGTCGAGCTCGACCCGCTTGAAGTAGATGCCGTAGGAACGCACCATGGCCTCGACCTTCGCCGGCTCGCCGGTGATGCCCTTGATGCGGCCCGACACGTTGCTGACATAGGCGTCCATCAGCTCGGGCGTGTCGCGCGCCGGATCGACGGTGACGAACCAGGCGCGGATGTCCTTGCCCTCGTCGCCGAGCGCGGCCAGCCAGCCGTCGAGCTCGAACAGGGTGGTCGGGCAGATCTCCGGGCAGTGGGTGAAGCCGAAGAAGACGACGCTCGGCGCGCCGCGGAACGCGGCCTCGGTGATCTCCTGGCCGCTCTGGTCGACCAGGGTGAACGGCTCGCCGAAGGCGCCCGGCGCGGTGCGCGCGCGATACCAGTCATAGGTGAGCCAGCCGACGCCGGCCGCGATGAGGATCAGTATGCTGGCGAGGATCGAGCGCATCATGGGAGGTTTGCATCCTTGAACGAAGAAGCGCCGGCCGGGGGCCGGGCGGTCAGAAGCACCAGGCGAGCCCTTCCTGCGCCAGCGTCGTCAGGATCGCGGGCGCATGCTCCATCCAGCCGGCGAACGCCAGCCCGGTCGCCGCGGCGAGCGCTCCGGCACCGAGGGCGGACAGGATGTAGAGGCGGGCAGGGGCCATCTGTTTCATGACTGCAAGATAGTCTTCCCGAGGCGTTTGCGGAAGGCGTCAAACTGCCGCTTCGGCTGCGCCAGCCCGCCCGTCCTCGCAGCGGCCGGATCGCAGCTATTGCGGGGGTCGCCCGGCGAACCCATGTGATAGCCCTGTCCCGATGGAGCAACCGCATGCGCCTCGCATCCCTCTGCCTCTCCGCCTCGCTCGCGCTTGCCGCCGTGCCCGCCCTCGCTCCCTCAGCTTCCGCCCAGCAGGTCGGCGAGGTGGGCGTCGACTGGCTCGGCAACGACATCATGATCGAGGCCATCGCCGACCCCAAGGTTGAGGGCGTGACCTGCCACGTCTCCTATTTCGAGCGCGGCATGATCGACCGGCTGCAGAAGGGCAACTGGTTCGAGGACCCGTCGGACACGTCGATCTCCTGCCAGCAGACAGGGCCGATCGCCATCGGCGACATCGACCTGTCGAAAGGCGGCGAGGAGGTGTTCAAGCAGGGCATCAGCCTGATCTGGAAGAAGCAGGTGGTGAACCGCATCTACGACAAGGCCAACGACACGCTGATCTACCTGTCGCACAGCCGCCAGGTGCAGGACGGCTCGGCCAAGATGAGCATCTCGACCGTGCCGCTCTACAACCAGCATCCGACCTGGAAGAACGGCAAGCCGCAATAGCCGCGGTGCCGCTGCTTCCCTGCCGCTCGCGGCTGCTTGCCTGCTTGCGGGGCGCGGCGTAAGCAGGCGGCATGAGCCCCGTCCCGCCCGCGGATTCCGAGCCGCGCATCCACACCACCGCCGAGCTGAAGTCTTGCAAGCTCGGCCGCCACGTCGCCATCGGCGAGCGCGTGGTGCTGCGCGAGGTGACGGTGGGCGACTATTCCTATTTCGAGCGGCACGGCGAGGCGATCTACACGCGGATCGGCAAGTTCTGCTCGATCGCCGCCAATGTCCGCATCAACGCGCTCGAGCACCCGATGGAGCGTGTCACCACCCACAAGGTCACCTACCGGCCCAACGAGTACTTCAAGTTCCTCGGCCTCGACCAGGAGTTCCGCGCGCGCCGGCGCGGCAGGCCGGTGACGATCGGCAACGACGTCTGGATCGGCCACGGCGCGGTCGTCATGCCGGGTGTGACCATCGGTGACGGGGCGGTGGTCGGCGCGAACGCGGTGGTGACGCGCGACGTCGCGCCCTACGAGATCGTCGCCGGCGTGCCGGCGCGCCCCCTGCGGATGCGTTTTGCGCCGGAGATCGCGGCACGGCTCGTCGCCCTTGCCTGGTGGGACTGGCCGGCCGGCAGGCTGGCCGAGGCCATCCCCGACATGCAGGCGCTGCCCATCGAGGATTTTCTCGACCGCTGGGAAGCCTGAGCGGGCGCCGCGCTTCGCCGCATCGCTTCCGTTCCCTGACCCGGCCGCCCATCGTGGCGGCACGCGCCTGCCCCGGGGGGAGGCCTCTTCCGTCACGGGGGGTGGTGCAGACGGAAGGGGCCGTTTCAAACCACCCGGAGCGGGGGTCGCCGGCACTGTTGCCCGCATGGGAGAGAATAGGGCCCGACACCCGCAGATTTTATTGAAATCAGATGCAACCTCGCGTTGCAGGGAGTTGCGTTCCGTCCGGACGCCTCCTCGCCGCTCCCGGATTTCTTCAGGAGCGCGGCGGAGGCCTGCTAGGTGTGGAGTCCAAGGAGGTTGTTCATCCGAACTGACGGTCTGAGAGTGGTCGTTGCGACACGATTCACTGAGGACCGCGAGGATGAACAACCCGCATCAGAATGCCCGGATGACGCCGCTCG
>JAEZXF010000326.1 GCA_023419995.1 Pseudomonadota bacterium
GCGCCGGACTCCGCGAGCAGCCGCGCCACCTCGTATCCGTCGCCGCCATTGTTGCCCGGGCCGCACAGCACGTCGAAGCCGGCCGCATGCGGATAGCGGGCCAGCAAGGCGCGGCTGACGGCGAGGCCCGCGTTGCGCATCAGGTCGTAGCCTTCGCGGTCGCCGCCCTCGACCGCCAGCCTGTCGGCGACCGTCATTTCCGCCGGAGACAGGAGCTCGATCGGGGTGCCTGTTTTGTGTGCAGATTGCATCATTTCTAACCTGCTCTTAGTCTGCCACAGCCGGGTTTCGCTGTCAGCCGCACGGTTTGGCGGCACGGAACGCCATGGCCCGGATGATTTTTCTCCTGCGACCGTGCGCGCAGCCAACTGGCACGGTTCCTGCATTAACGAATACGAAGCGGGATTGTCCCGCCCGTCTCTACCAATCGGAGGCCACCAGCACATGAAAAAGATCGAGGCGATCATCAAGCCGTTCAAGCTCGATGAGGTCAAGGAAGCCCTTCAGGAAGTCGGACTCCAGGGCATCACCGTCACCGAGGCGAAAGGGTTCGGTCGCCAGAAGGGCCATACCGAGCTCTATCGCGGAGCTGAGTATGTCGTCGACTTTCTCCCCAAGGTGAAGATCGAGGTCGTCCTCCCGGACGACGCGGTCGAGGCCGCCATCGACGCGAACCGCAAGGCCGCGCAGCCCGGGCGCATCGGCGACGGCAAGATCTTCGTCACCAACGTCGAGGAAGTGGTGCGCATCCGCACCGGCGAGACCGGCGTCGACGCTATCTGAGCGCCGGGCGATCCCGGCTCAAACACGTTCATTGCATCGAAGGAAGGCAGCAAATGACCACAGCAGCAGACATCATGAAGCAGATCAGGGACAACGACGTGAAGTTCCTGGACCTGCGCTTCTCCGACCCGAAGGGCAAGCTCCAGCACGTCACGATGGATGTCGGGCTGGTGGACGAGGAGATGTTCGCCGACGGCGTGATGTTCGACGGCTCGTCGATCGCCGGCTGGAAGGCGATCAACGAATCCGACATGGTGCTGATGCCGGATCTCGATACGGCCCACATGGACCCGTTCTTCGCGCAGTCGACCATGGTCCTGCTGTGCGACATCCTCGATCCGGTCTCCGGCGAGCCCTACAGCCGCGACCCGCGCGGCATCGCCCGCAAGGCCGAGGCCTACCTGAAGGCGGAGGGCTTCGGCGACACCGTCTATGTCGGCCCGGAAGCCGAGTTCTTCGTCTTCGACGACGTCCGGTGCAAGGCCGATCCGTACAACACCGGCTTCAAGCTGGACTCCAGCGAACTGCCCTCGAACGACGACACGGACTACGAGACCGGCAACCTCGGCCACCGTCCGCGCGTCAAGGGCGGCTACTTCCCGGTCCCGCCGCTCGACTCGCTCCAGGACATGCGCTCCGAGATGCTCACCGTCCTGACCGAGATGGGCGTCGTGGTCGAGAAGCACCACCACGAGGTGGCCGCTGCCCAGCACGAGCTCGGCGTCAAGTTCGACACGCTCCTGCGCAACGCCGACAAGATGCAGCTCTACAAGTACGTCGTGCACCAGGTCGCCAACGCCTACGGCAAGACCGCGACGTTCATGCCGAAGCCGGTGTTCGGCGACAACGGCTCGGGCATGCACGTCCACATGTCGATCTGGAAGGGCGGCAAGCCGACCTTCGCCGGCAACGAGTATGCTGGCCTGTCCGAGAACTGCCTGTTCTTCATCGGCGGCATCATCAAGCATGCCAAGGCGGTCAACGCCTTCACCAACCCTCTGACCAACTCCTACAAGCGCCTGGTGCCCGGCTACGAGGCGCCGGTGCTGCTCGCCTATTCGGCGCGCAACCGCTCGGCCTCGTGCCGCATTCCCTTCGGCTCGTCGCCCAAGGCCAAGCGCGTCGAGATCCGCTTCCCCGATCCGGGCGCGAACCCCTACCTCGCCTTCGCCGCGCTGCTGATGGCCGGCCTCGACGGCATCAAGAACAAGATCCACCCCGGCCAGCCGATGGACAAGGATCTCTACGACCTGCCGCCGAAGGAGCTGAAGGAAATCCCGACCGTGTGCGGCTCGCTGCGCGAGGCGCTGGTCAGCCTCGACAAGGACCGCGCCTTCCTCAAGGCCGGCGGCGTGTTCGACGACGACCAGATCGACGCCTTCATCGAGCTGAAGATGGCCGAGGTGATGCGCTTCGAGATGACGCCGCATCCGGTCGAGTTCGACATGTACTACTCGGTCTGATCCTCCAGGCGGACCAATGGAAAGCCGGGGCGGCGACGCCCCGGCTTTTTGCCGTCCGGCGGACGGATCACGGCCTCGCCGGCAATGCGCCCTGCATTGGCAGCTTACGGGATGTTAACCGAAATCCGTCTAGGGTTTTCTGGGCGTTCCGCCACGCGCGGAGCATTGGAAATTCCTCGGGCCGGACGTAGGGAATGGCATTCGCGGCGATCAATACCGCGCCGTCGCAGGCGGAAAGGCGAAACTTTCAGCGCGTGCGCGTGAAGGTCTACGGTCGCTACATGCTCGAGGACCGCTCGGAGCATCCCTGCCAGGTGATCGACATGTCGCCCGGGGATGTCGCGATCCGCGCCAACCGGTCCGGCGATCTCGGCGAGAAGGTCATCGTCTATCTCGACCATATCGGCCGCATCGAGGGCGTCGTCACCCGCCGTTTCACCGACGGCTTCGCGATGACCATCGTCGCCTCGGACCGCAAGCGCGACAAGCTGGCGGCGCAGCTGACCTGGCTCGCCAACCGTCACGAGCTCGACCTGCCGGAAGACCGCCGCCACGAGCGCGTGACGCCGCGTAACCCGGTGAGCATGCTGCAGCTCGAGGACGGCCGCCAGTATCGCTGCCGCATCATCGACCTGTCGCTGTCGGGCGCCGCCGTCGAGATCGAGGTCAAGCCGGCCATCGGCGTCGCGGTCGTCCTCGGCAGCATGCGCGGGCGCGTCGTCCGCCATTTCGAGGACGGCATCGCCATCGAGTTCGCCGTGCTGCAGCGGGAAGACGTGCTGGCCGCCGAGTTCGACGACACCACGCGACGCTGAACCCAGACACTTTCCTGCAATCTATCCGAGGGCCGGCCATTGCGCCGGCCCTCTCCGTTTCAGCCGCATCCGCCTGCATTCGCCTCAAATTTTACTCGAAATCTAATCTATATTTATATTAAAGATAATAGAAGTTGATTGCAGATTTAATCAACACAAACAAGAATTATATCTTGTTTTATCGCAAATAGTACTTCGCTGATTCGCGTGGAATAAATCCACGTCTGCCATTGTGCCCTCGTCAACGGGGAAACGACACGATGGGGACGATGAGAAGGGTACTGCCCGCGGTGCTTGCCGTTGCCGCTTTGGGGGCGGCCGGCGCAAGCGCCCGGGCACAGGCGTTCATGCCGACCGGCGGGCTTTCGACGCAACCGGTGGGCCACTACGAGTTCTGCCAGCGGATGCCGGCCGAATGCACCAAGACGACGGCGACCCGGCCGGTCGAGCTGACGCGCAAGCTGTGGGCGGCGATGGTCGACGTCAACAACGTCGTCAACACCATGGTGACGCCGCGCACCGACATGGAGATGTGGGGCGTCGAGGAACACTGGTCGTATCCGGCCAACGGCTACGGCGACTGCGAGGACTATGCGCTGGAGAAGCGGCGGCGGCTCATCAAGGCCGGCGTCCCTGCCTCCAACCTGCTGGTCACCGTCGTGCGCCAGCCCAACGGCGACGGCCATGCCGTGCTGACGGTGAACACCAGCATGGGCGACTTCGTCCTCGACAATCTGGAGCCGCGGGTGCTGGCCTGGGTCGAGACGGAATACAGCTTCCTCAAGCGCCAGTCGGCGAAGCATGCGGGCATGTGGGTCTCCATCCAGGACGGCCGCAACGTGCTGGTCGGCTCGGTCTCGAACCGGCGCTGACGAAACTACGGAAATCCAGGGACAACCCGGTCGAGTCC
>JAEZXF010000337.1 GCA_023419995.1 Pseudomonadota bacterium
CTGCATGGTGGCGAGGCCGGAAAGCGCGTTGGCGGCGCCCTCGAAATGCGGGCTCTGCCGCGACAGGAGCACGAGGTCGATGTCGGGCCGCGCCTTGCGCAACGCCCGCGCGATGCCCACCCCTTCGGCGGCGGAGACCGGCCGTGCCGGCCCCTGCGCCATGGCGGCGAAGTTGCCGTTGGCATGGTTGCCGCCGACGAAGCGCGCGATGCGGAACGGCCCCTTGGCGATCACCTCGAGCGCGAGCTTCAGCACGGCCTCGCCGTCGCGGCGCAGCGTCACGATGACGGCGTCGGCCTGCGTCTCCCTGACCCATGCGCGCACCCAGACGGGATGCTGGCAGGGGCCGTGGACGCTGCCGCGGCAGAAGGCGTCGTACTCGGCCAGCGCCGCCTCGTCTGCCTGCGCCACGTCTATCCGGAGAGTGCCTTCCATGAACCTTGCGCCGTTGTCGCGTCGGGCGGCGGGAAGGGGCGTGGACGCCGCGCCGATGTCAACCATACCGAAATCCTTCCGGTCTAAAGATGCGCGAACCCGTGGTGGCGGTCCGCCTGTGCCGGTCGATGGCCCGGCGGAGCCTAGTGGCAAAAAGTGAATCAATGGTCGATGTGAAGGAAACCGCGATCAGGACCATCCTCGGCGTCGCGCGCTGGACGGGCGCGGCGGCGCTCGCGCGGCCCTTCCTGTCGGGCGCCGGCGCGATCCTTATGCTGCACCGGGTGACGGACAAGAACTGGTCGCCGCTCGGCCTGAACAGCGGCCTCACCGTCACCCCCGGCTTCCTCGACAGCATGCTTGCCGACCTGCGCCGGCGCGGCCATGCCTTCGTGGCGATGGACGAGATGCTGGACGTGCTGCGCTTGGGTCGCCCGGCCAAGGCGGTGGCCATCACCGCCGACGACGCCTATCTCGACAACCTGACCGAAGCGTTGCCGGTCTTCGAGGCGCACGCGGCGCCCTTCACCGTCTACGTCGCGCCGGGCCTGATTTCCGGCGAGACGCTGCCGTGGTGGGAGGTGGCCGAGGAACTGGCGATGCGCGGGAACGAGATCCGCCTCCCCGGGGACGGGGAGGGCAGGATCCTTCCCGGCGCGACGCCGGACGAGAAGCGCGCGGCGGGCCGCAGGCTGATGGCCTATATCGCCACCGAGGTGCCGGAGGTCGACCAGCAGCGGGTGCTGCGCGGCCTCGGCGGCGTCACCGGCCCGGAGCGCCGGTTCATGGACTGGAGCGAGCTGCGCCGGCTCGGCGCGCATCCTCTCGCCACGCTCGGGGCGCACACGGTCCACCATGCCGCCGTCGCCCGGCTCGGCGCGGCGGAGGCGCTGGCCGAGATGCAGGACTCTGCCTCGATCATCGAGCGCGAGACCGGCCGCCGCCCGCGCCATTTCGCCTATCCCTACGGCCATCCGGCGGCCGTCGGTGCGCGCGACGTCGCGCTCGCCCGCGAGGCCGGCTTCGAGACGGCGGTGACGACCCGCCACGGCGTCCTCCTGCCGGACCACGCCGCCCACCCGCACGCGCTGCCGCGCATCTCGGTCAACGGCAACTTCCAGCGGCTCGCCGACGTCCGCACCCTGCTTTCCGGCCTGACGACGCCGATCGCCAATCGCGGCAGGCGGCTCGTCACCGTGTAGGGGAAACCCTCAGGTCCTCGATCAGCGTGCCGGCGGCGGCGAGTTCGGCCTCGTGCGATGCCTCGCGCCAGGTTTCGGAAAGGGCCGCCTGCTGCCACTCCCGCATCGCCGGATGGTCGAGGATGTGCTCGACCCATGCCTGCCCCTTGCCGACGTCCAGCCCGTAGGTGCGGATGCGGAACGCGACCGGCGCGAAGAAGGCATCGACCGCGCCGAAGGCGCTCCCTGCCAGCCACGGGCCGCCGAAGCGGGAAAGGCCGTGCTCGAAGATCTCGTGCAGCCTGTCGATCTCCTTCCGCAGTTCGGCCGACATCGGCTTCGGCGTGACGCGCACGCAGACGTTCATCGGGCAGTCGTTGCGCAGGTGGAAGAAGCCGCTGTGCATCTCGCACACCGCGGGCTGGGCGAAGGCGCGCGCCTCGGCATCCTGCGGCCATACGCCGGCATGGCGCTCGGCAAGATAGAGGGTGATCCCGAGCGAATCCCAGACCGTGCGCCCGCCGTCGATCAGCGCCGGCACCTGCCCCGTCGGGGAGAAGGAGCGGAACGCGTCGTAGTTTGTCGCCCGCCCGAACGGCTCGATCCTGTCGGCGAACGGGATGCCGAGCCCCTTCATCAGCACCCAGGGCCGAAGGCTCCAGCTTGAATAGGTCCGGTTGGCGGTGACGAGCGTGTAGGTCATGCCGGGAGCATAGGCGGACGCGGGAAAAGCTCAATCCGTTCCGCGCCCGCCCGTTCCGTCTCAGGCGCTCCGCAGGTCGTGTCGGGCCCGGCCGCCGCGCCAGTACCGCGCGCGCAGGCGCGGTGCGATGATCCAGGCGATGGGCGCGGAAAGGATGAAGCTAGCCGGCACGGCGTAGAGGAACAGCGTCGAAGCCATCTCGTCCAGCGCGGGGATGGACAGCATCGTGACGGCGGCGACGCCGAACAGCACGGCGTTGACCATCGGGTACATCATCGCCGCGATCCACATTCTCGTTGTCATGGCGCATCTCCTGCAATCGTTCAGGAGACAACGAATGCCGCGGGGCCGTGGTTCCGCGACGGGATGGCCGGTCAGCCGGCGCGGCCGCGCGACGGCGTTGCCATCCACTTAATGATGAGCATGGCGGGCAGCACCCACAAGAGGCCAGTGAAGAAGAAATAGGCCAGGTGCACCAGCGGGCCGGACTCGGCGAGCTGGGCGACGGCGACGATGGTCGCCACCAGCGCGTAGACCACCACGAGCAGCACCAGCAGGATGGTTCCGATCAGTTTCTTCACGCGGATGGGCATGGCTCTTCTTTCCGTTTGCGCCACGACATAGTCGTTTCGCGCGCGCCGCGCAAATATCGGTTGGAGCCTGCCCGGTTCCGCGACGGGGTGTCGCGTCCGGCCGGCTTGCCTTGGCTGTGGCAATGGGCGACGAAGCCGGATAGAGGCTTCAGGAGCCAAGCGAGGCCATCCCAGCGAGGACGTCATGACCGATCACGCGCTGTCCCATCCCGAACCGCTTTCAGCCCGCAGCCGCGAGGTGCGCAACCGCGCCCTGGTGCGCTGGTGGCTCTATGCCGTGCTGGTGGTGCTGTTCGCGCTGTTCGTCGTCGGCGGCGCCACGCGGCTCACCGGCTCGGGCCTGTCGATCACCGAATGGAAGCCGATCCACGGCGTCATCCCGCCGCTCGGCGAGGCCGAGTGGCAGGAGGAGCTGGAGAAGTACCGCCAGATCCCGCAATATCAGGAGCTCAACAAGGGCATGAGCCTCGACGAGTTCAAGGTCATCTTCTGGTGGGAGTGGGCGCACCGGCTGCTGGCGCGCGGCGTCGGCCTGCTCGTCGCGGTGCCGCTCGCCTTCTTCTGGGTGAGCGGGCGGCGCGAGCGGCAGCTGAAGCCGAAGCTGGTGGGCCTGTTCCTGCTCGGCGGCTTCCAGGGCTTCATCGGCTGGTGGATGGTCTCGTCCGGCCTGTCGGAGCGGCTGTTCGTCAGCCAGTACCGGCTGGCGATCCATCTCCTGCTCGCCTGCATCATCTTCACCGCCACCATGCTGGTGGCGCGCGGGCTGGCGCCGCATTCCGCCGGGCCGGCCCAGCGCCCGACGCAGCGATGGGCCGGCTGGATCGTGCTCCTGGTCCTGTTCCAGATCTGGCTCGGCGCGCTGGTCGCCGGCCTTCATGCCGGCCTGACCTACAACACCTGGCCGCTGATGGACGGCAGGCTGATCCCGGACGGGCTGTTCGAGATGCAGCCGGCCTGGGTCAACTTCTTCGAGAACGCGCTGACGGTCCAGTTCGTCCACCGGCTCGGCGCCTATCTGCTGTTCGCCGTCTCGCTCTGGCACGCCGTTGCGGCGTGGCGGGCCGAGCCGGGCTCGACCCATGCGCGGCGGGCCGCCGTCCTGTTCCTGCTGGTGACGGTGCAGGCGGCCATGGGCATCGCGGCGCTGCTGACCTTCGTGCACCTGCACGTGGCGCTGACGCACCATGCGCTCGCCATCGTGGTGCTGGGCTTCGCCGCCGCACACTGGCGCGCCACCCGCGGCAGCTACCCGATGGAAACACGGATCGTCGAAGCGCGCTAGATCGCTTCAGCTTTTGATGGAAGCCGCCCCTCACCCTTACCCGCTCCCCGCTTGCGGGGAGAGGGGGTCGTGAGCGTTGCGGCCAATCCCCTTCTCCCCGCTT
>JAEZXF010000059.1 GCA_023419995.1 Pseudomonadota bacterium
CGCCTGCCGCGGCGTCTCCGCGGTTCTGCGCGCGCCGGAAAGCCGCCCGCCGCGCAGCACCAGCACCCGGTCGCTGACGGCCATCACCTCGCCGAGCTTGTGCGAGATGAAGATGACGGAGAGCCCCTTCGCCACCAGCATCTTCAGCGTGCGGAACAGCGCCTCCGTCTCCAGCGGCGTCAGCACTGCCGTCGGCTCGTCGAGGATCAGGATCCTCGCGTCGCGATAGAGCGCCTTGAGGATCTCGACGCGCTGGCGCTCGCCGACCGAGAGCGCCGCCACCATGCGGTCCGGGTCGACCGAGAGGCCGAAGTCCCGCGCGAGCTGCGCTATGCGCGCCCGGGCGGCGGCCCGGTCGAGCCGCCATGACCACGGGCTTTGCGTGCCGAGCGCGATGTTCTCCAGCACGGTCATGTTGTCGGCCAGGGTGAAGTGCTGGTGGACCATGCCGATGCCGGCGTCGAGCGCGGCGCGCAGGTCGCCGGGCGGCAGCGGCTTGCCGAACGCCTCGACCTCGCCCTCGTCGGCGACGTAGTGGCCGAACAGGATGTTCATCAGCGTCGTCTTGCCGGCCCCGTTCTCGCCGAGCAGCGCGATCACCTCGCCCGGCATCAGCGCCAGCGAGATGGAATCGTTGGCGACGAGCGGCCCGAAGCGCTTGGTGATGCCGGATATGCGAAGGACGGGAGCGGTGCTGGAAGTCATGAAGCGACGATCACGGTTGGCGTTCCTTCTCCCCGTTCACGGGGAGAAGGTGGCCCGAAGGGTCGGATGAGGGGCGGGGCCAATCGCTCAATGCTCATGCTGCCCCTCATCTGCCTGCCGGCATCTTCTCCCCGTGAACGGGGAGAAGAGCGCTGTCATCAGTTCGACTTCGGCTCTTCGTCGTTGATCTCGACGGTGAAGGTGCCGGCCTTGATGGCGGCTTCCTTCTCGGCGACCAGCGCCTTGACCTCGGCCGGGACCTTGTCCTCGAAGGTGCCGAGCGGCGCGAGCGAGGAGCCGCCGTCCTTCATGAAGGAATAGACGCCGTAGTCGGCCGCCTTGAACGTGCCGGCCTTGACCTCGGCGATGGCCTTGTCGAGCGTCGGCTCGAAGTGCCACAGCGCGGAGGCGACGACCGTGTCGGGATAGTCCGCCTGCGTGTCGATGACGTTGCCGATGGCGAGCACGCCGCGCTCCTTGGCGGCGTCCGACACGCCGAAGCGCTCGGCGTAGAGCACGTCCGCGCCGGCGTCGATCTGGGCGAAGGCGGTTTCCTTGGCCTTCGGCGGGTCGAACCACGAGCCGATGAAGGCGACCTGGAACTTGGCGTCGGCCGCGACCTCGCGCACGCCGGCCATGAAGGCGTGCATCAGCCGGTTGACCTCGGGGATCGGGTAGCCGCCGACCAGGCCGAAGTTCTTGGATTTCGACATCGCGCCGGCGATCAGGCCGGTGAGGTAGGAGGCGTCCTGGATGTAGTTGTCGAACGGCGCGAAGTTCGGCACGCTCTCGTCTTCCTTGAAGCTCGAGCCCATCAGGAAGGCGACGTCCGGATAGTCGCGCGCCACGTCGCGGGCCGCCTGCTCGACGCCGAACACCTCGCCGAGGATCAGCTTGTGGCCGGCCTCGCAATACTCGCGCAGCACGCGCTCGTAGTCGTTGTTCGAGACGTTCTCGGAATAGACGTACTCGATGTCGCCGCGGTCCTTGGCGGCGTTGGCCGCCTTGTGGATGCGGCTGACCCACTGCTGCTCGACCGGCACGGTGTAGACGGCGGCGACCTTCAGCGCGTCCTGCGCGAGGGCCCGCGCGGGAAGGCCGGCCGCGAGGCCGAGGGCGGCGCTGGCGCCGGCCGCCTGCAGCAGCCTGCGGCGGGTGACCGGCAGGGCGCCGGAATTCCTGGTTGTATCGGGCATTTGACCACCTCTGGTTATGCGGAAATAGGGGAGACAGCACCGCTTTTATGATTGCCCCGGAAACTACGGCATATTCCGCGGGCGGGCAATCTGCGCGCCGGCGCCGGGAGCGGCGGCGAAGGGCTTTTCCCCATGGCAGATGGCGGTTTGCCGGCAAACGGCCGGGGAGGGTGCTAGCCGCCGGCGACGGCGAGCGCGATCGCCGCGCGCAGCTCGTCGAGCCCGGCGCCCTTCTCGGAGGAGGTGGCGAGGATCTCCGGGTAGGCGGCCGGCCGCCGCTTCACCTTGAGCGCGGTTTCCTCGATCAGCCGCGGCAGCCCTGCCGCCTTGATCTTGTCGGCCTTGGTCAGCACGATCTGGTAGGAGACGGCGGCGCGGTCGAGGAGGTCCATCACCTCCTCGTCGTTCCTCTTGATGCCGTGGCGGGCGTCGATCAGCAGGTAGACGCGCTTCAGCGTCACGCGGCCCTTGAGATAGTCGAAGACGAGCTTGGTCCACGCGTCGACCTGCGCCTTGGGCGCCTGCGCGTAACCGTAGCCGGGCATGTCGACCAGCGCCATCGGCGGCAGGTCGTCCTTCTCGCCCGAATGGCCGTCCGGCACGAAGTAGTTGAGCTCCTGCGTGCGGCCCGGCGTGTTGGAGGTGCGCGCCAGCCCCTTGCGCCCGACCAGCGCGTTGATGAGCGACGACTTGCCGACGTTCGAGCGCCCGGCGAAGGCGATCTCCGGCGGGCCTTCCGGCGGCAGGAACTTCATCGCCGGCACGCCGCGGATGAACACCCATGGCCGGGTGAAGACTCCGGATCGCGCGGCGGGCGCGGCTGCTGGATCGTCCGTCATGCGCGTCGTCCGCCCGCCTGCCGGCTATTCCGCCGGCTTCGGCTTCTTCCGGAACAGGCCGGCGAGGTTGTCCCACAGCTCGATCTTGGCGCCCTGGCGCTTCATGATCACGCCCTGCTGGATGATCGACAGCGTGTTGTTCCACGCCCAGTAGATGACGAGGCCGGCGGGGAAGGCGGCCAGCATGAAGGTGAAGATCACCGGCATCCAGTTGAAGATCATCGCCTGGGTCGGGTCCGGCGGCGTCGGGTTCATGCGCATCTGCAGGAACATGGGCACGCCCATGATCAGCGGCCAGACGCCGATGAGCAGGAAGGCCGGGACGTCGTAGGGAAGCAGCCCGAACAGGTTGAACACCGAGGTCGGATCCGGCGCGGAGAGGTCCCTGATCCAGCCGAAGAAGGGCGCGTGCCGCATCTCGATGGTGACGTAGAGCACCTTGTAGAGCGCGAAGAACACCGGAATCTGCAGAAGGATCGGCCAGCAGCCTGCCAGCGGATTGATCTTCTCATCCTTGTAGAGCTGCATCATCGCCTGCTGCAGGCCCATCCGGTCATCGCCGAACTTGGCCTTCAGCTCTTCCATTTTCGGCTGGACCTTCATCATGTTCGCCATCGAGGCGTACTGCTTGCTGGCAAGCGGGAAGAAGAGCGCCTTGACCCCGATGGTGGTGATCAGGATGGCGA
>JAEZXF010000070.1 GCA_023419995.1 Pseudomonadota bacterium
GTCCAGCGCCAGCCATAGGCTTCCGCGATCTGGCCGCCGAGGATCAGGCCCAGCCCGTTGCCCGCCGCCGAGGAAAGAAAGAAAATCGCCAGGGCCAGCGACCGCTTCTCCGGCGGGAAATAGTCGGCCAGCAGGCTCTGCGCGGGAGGAACCGCGCCGGCCTCGCCCGCGCCGACGCCTATTCGGACCAGGACCAGTTGCGCGAAGCTCTGCGCCGCGCCGCAGAGCGCCGTCAGCAGGCTCCAGATCGTCAGGGATACGCCGAGGATGACCTTGCGGTTGTAGCGGTCGGCCAGCCGGGCGATGGGAATGCCGAGCGTGACGTAGAACGCCGCGAAAGACAGGCCCGTCAGCAGGCCCAGCATCGTGTCGGAGACGCCGAATTCGATCTTGATGGGTTCCAGCAGAACCGTGATGACCTGACGGTCGACCACGCTCGAGGTCGAGACCAGGAAGAGGACGACAAGGTAGATCCAGCGTTGCCGGCCGGAATAGAAGTTCCACGGCCTGGCGACGGTGCCGGCCTGCGTTGCGCTGATGTCCAATGGCTGGTTCATGGTTCACACCGCGACCGCATCGAGCACGCGCAGGTAGTTCGCGCCCAGTATCCCGGAAATGTCGGCATCCGAATAGCCGCGCTTGATCAGCCCCCGCGTCACGTTTCGCAGGGAGCGCGAGTCCTCGATCCCGCGCAGGGGCGCGGAGGTCACGTTGTCTTCGGGGCGAAACCCCATGGCGGCGGAATGGGCGACGAAGCTCCGGTCGACGAAATCCCGTGGCGCCTGGAACGGCCAATCGGTGGCGATGCCGACGTTTTCTGCGCCGACCACCCCGATGATGTGCTCCATGTGGTCCAGCATGATCTCGATGCTTGGGTTCTGCCGATCGGTCAGGAAGAAGGGCACGGACACGACGCCGACGATGCCGCCGGTCTCCACCACCGCCAGCATCTCCTCGTCGGTTTTCGAGCGGTGGCAGTCGTAGATTGCGCCGGCGCAGATGTGGTTGGCCGTCACCGGCTTCGTCGCGAACTTGCAGGCGTCAAGCGTCGTCTTGTGCCCGCAATGGGAGACGTCCACCAGCAGGCCCACCTCCTCGCACTTCCCGATCAGGTCGATGCCGAAATAGCTCAACCCCGGATCGGCGCGCTCGATGCAGCCGGCCCCGGTGATGTCGAGGTTGTTGTAGGTCAGCATCAGCGACATCAGACCCAGATCGCGCGCTTTGGCGTACTGGTTCAAATCGGGGCTGAGGCCTGTTCCGAACTGCGGCTGGCAATACCAGTAGATCGCGTGCCTGCCCTCGGCCTTGGCGCGGCGAATGTCGTCTGGCGTCTTGGCGACGACGATCCAGTCGAGCTGCTCGAAGATCGGGAACACGAGCGTTTTGAACAGCTTGATCGTGTCGTCGTTTATTCCGGGCCAGGTGAAGCTCGCGGCGGTCAGGCCCGCTTCGTCCCAGAAGGTCTTGATGTCGGCGTTCCCGCCCATGCCGGCGGTCTGGTAGGGCAGCAACTGCGCCATCCCGATGCTGCGCAGCAGGTCGTCCTTGTCGAAGACGTTCGCCGCCATACCGGACAGGTCCGGTGCCCGATAGATGGCCGGCCCGCCGACGCCCATGTTGACCATGTCGATGACGATTGCATCGTCGTGCAGTTTGCGCGCACGCGCTTCCTGATCTTCGCTCAGGTAAAATGGAAAATGGTAATCCAAGCCTTCCCCCCAACTCTGGAACGCTGCGCTTGCGACCCGATTTCACAGCGTTAATGACAGGAGAGTTTATTGTATTTAAAAACAATAAATGTCAATCAGGTAGCGCTCCGATCAGGACACCGTCACCCGGCCGTCTGACGCGTCGCGCACCCGGCTTGCTCTTCATGCCGGGAAGGCTACAAATCGCTGGGCGTCCCGGATTCGGATTGCAAATACAGAAATGATGTCGAAATGTCGAAATCTGCAAAAAAGACAGTAAAGCGGGCTTTGCCAGGCCGTCCACAAAGGATGGACGCTACGGATAGAAGAACGTTGATACTGGATACGGCGGTGAGACTTTACGCCCGTCAGGGATTTGAGAGCGTTACTCTGAATGAAATCGCGCAGGATACAGGGGTTGCCACAAATCTGATCCGTCATTACTTCGGCAGCAAGAGAGACTTTCGTGACGCCTGCCGCGCTCACGCCATGACGCGGATCAAACAGCATCTTTCAGAGGTCATCGCCACCACCGCCGGCCATCAGGCGGCGCGCGAAGATCTGGACCGGATCGGGCAGGCGTTCACCGAAGGCGTCGGTCATCGCATCGACCTGTTCCGCTATCTGGCGAGGGAGATTTCTCTCGGTGGAGAGCCTTCCGACCGAATGTTCGACGACTATTTCGCAATCGTCGAAACCCTGACGGCCCGCTTTTCCGATGCCGGCATTCTCGATGCCGATCTCGAGGAGCTGTGGGTCACTTTCTACTTCATCTTCATCCAGATCGGGACGGTCTTCCTGCTCGACCACGTCGAGCGGAAAAGCGGAAGGGACGCCTACGATCCCGAAGTCTCGGCGCGGCGCAGCGCGACGCTGCTGCGGATTTCGCAGAAGGGCATTTTCGGCCAGCGGAACTTGTCGCCAAAGAGCGATCTCCCTGCCAGATGAAGCCGGGGGGGGCGGGTATGCGCGTT
>JAEZXF010000102.1 GCA_023419995.1 Pseudomonadota bacterium
GCTCGAGCACGAGGTGGGGAAACCGCGTCTTCAGCGCCGGCAGCAGACGCGGCAGCAGGTAGGGCGCGACCGTCGGGATGACGCCGAGCCGGAAGCGGCCCTCCAGCCGCGCGCGTCCGCGGCGGGCCGCAGCCTCGATCTCGCGGATGTCGGCGAGGACGCGCCCGATGCGCGGCTTGAGGTCGAGCGCCTTCTCCGTCAGCCGCACCACGCGGCCGCCGCGCTCGAACAGGCGGCATTCCAGCCGCTCCTCCATCTCGGCGATCTGCGCCGACAGCGCCGGCTGGCTCACGCCGGCAAGCTCGGCTGCGCGGCCGAAATGCAGCGTCTCGGCCAGCGCGTCGAAATACTCCATCTGCCGGATCGTCAATCGTATCATAATCACAGATTATCACAGACAGTGGAAATAGCAATTTGCTCTTATCCGTTTCTCCGGGTAATTTGGAACGGTTCTAGATTGATGCCGAGGGGGCCGGCCGGTCTTGCAGGACGCGAACACGCCCGGCAACGACGGGAGACACGCAGCGGGGCGCCTCGATCGACCGCCTGCCGGGCCACCGGCGCCGGTCGGCCATTTCATTCGACGACGGGGAAGCGCGGGCGGGCCGCCGCTTCCCGGATATCGCGGACGGACCCGCGCCGGCGCAATCGCGCCATTGGGTTCCACCCGCCGGAAAACACGGGATTGCAGGAGACAGACATGGACGCTCTGGAAGTCAACGAAAACACCGAGACCAACCCGGGGGCAGGCAAGTGCCCGGTGGCGCACGGGGCGGCGATCGCGTCGAATGTCGGCGTGCGCTCCAACCGCGACTGGTGGCCGAACCAGCTCAACCTGAAGATCCTCCACCAGCATTCCGCCCTCTCCAACCCTCTGGGCGAGGCGTTCGACTACGCCGAGGAGTTCAGGAAGCTCGACCTGGAGGCGTTGAAGAAGGACCTTCACGCGTTGATGACGGATTCGCAGGACTGGTGGCCGGCGGATTTCGGCCATTACGGGCCGCTCTTCATCCGCATGGCCTGGCACAGCGCCGGCACCTACCGCACCGCCGACGGCCGCGGCGGCGCCGGGGCGGGACAGCAGCGCTTCGCGCCGCTGAACAGCTGGCCGGACAACGTCAACCTCGACAAGGCGTGCCGTCTCCTGTGGCCGATCAAGCAGAAGTACGGCAACCGCATCTCGTGGGCCGACCTGATGATCCTGACCGGCAACGTCGCGCTCGAATCGATGGGCTTCAAGACCTTCGGCTTCGCCGGGGGCCGCGCCGACGTCTGGGAGCCGGAGGAGGACGTCTACTGGGGCCGCGAGGACAAGTGGCTCGTTGACCGGCGCTACAGCGGCGAGCGTGATCTCGAGAACCCGCTCGCGGCCGTCCAGATGGGCCTCATCTACGTCAACCCCGAAGGGCCGAACGGCACGCCGGACCCCATCGCCTCGGCGCGCGACATCCGCGAGACCTTCGCCCGCATGGCGATGAACGACGAGGAAACCGTGGCGCTGATCGCCGGCGGCCACACCTTCGGCAAGACCCACGGCGCCGGTGACGCCGCGCATGTCGGCCCCGAGCCCGAGGCGGCGGGCCTGGCCGAACAGGGTCTCGGCTGGGTCAACAGCTTCGGCACCGGCAAGGGCGGCGACACGATCGGCAGCGGCCTCGAGGTCACCTGGACCTCGGCGCCCACCAAGTGGACGAACAACTTCCTGTGGAACCTGTTCGGCTACGAGTGGGAGCTGACGAGGAGCCCCGCCGGCGCGCACCAGTGGAAGCCCAAGCACGGCATGGGCGCCAACACCGTGCCCGATGCGCACGACAAGTCGAAGCGTCATGCGCCTTCCATGCTGACGAGCGACCTCGCGCTGCGCTTCGATCCGGAATACGAGAAGGTGGCGCGCCGGTTCCTCGAGAACCCGGACCAGTTCGCCGACGCGTTCGCCCGCGCGTGGTTCAAGCTGACCCATCGCGACATGGGGCCGCGCGCCCGCTATCTCGGCCCCGACGTTCCCGCCGAGGAGCTGATCTGGCAGGACCCGCTGCCGGCGGTCGACCACGTCCTCGTCGACGAGGCGGACGTCGCCGCGCTCAAGGCGCAGATCCTCGCCTCGGGCCTGTCGGTCTCCGAGCTGGTCTCGACGGCATGGGCGTCGGCGTCGACCTTCCGCGGTTCCGACAAGCGCGGCGGCGCCACCGGCGCCCGCATCCGCCTTGCCCCGCAGAAGGACTGGGAAGCCAACCAGCCGGCGCAGCTCGCCAGGGTGCTGGAGGTGCTCGAAGGCATCCAGGCGGGGTTCAACGGCGCGCAGGCCGGCGGCAAGAAGATCTCGCTCGCCGACCTGATCGTCCTTGGCGGCGCGGCGGCCGTCGAGCAGGCGGCGCGCAATGCCGGCCACGCGGTCGAGGTTCCGTTCACGCCCGGCCGCACCGACGCCACGCAGGAGCAGACCGACGTCGAATCCTTCGAGGTCCTCGAGCCCGTCGTCGACGGCTTCCGCAACTACCAGAAGAAGCGGTTCACCATCACCGCCGAAGAGATGCTGGTCGACAAGGCGCAGCTGCTGACCCTGACGGCTCCGGAGATGACGGTGCTCGTCGGCGGCCTGCGCGTGCTCGGCGCCAATGTCGGCGGGTCGCCGAACGGCGTGTTCACCACGCGTCCGGAGCAGCTGACCAACGACTTCTTCGTCAACCTGCTCGACATGGGCACGGTCTGGAAGCCGACCTCCCAGACCGAGGAGCTGTTCGAGGGCCGCGACCGGGCGACCGGCGAGGTGAAGTGGACCGGCACCCGCGTCGACCTCGTCTTCGGCTCCAACTCCCAGCTTCGCGCGCTCGCCGAGGTCTACGGCCAGGCCGATGCCCAGGCGAAGTTCGCCCGCGACTTCGTCGCCGCCTGGAACAAGGTGATGAACGCCGATCGCTTCGACCTCGCCTGACGGGTCGAAGCGGAGCCTATGCGGCCTGCTCGCCCCTTATGCAGGTCGCCGGGACG
>JAEZXF010000120.1 GCA_023419995.1 Pseudomonadota bacterium
GCGTCAGCTCGCGCCGCCGCAGGCCTTGGTCTCGGTGTTGTAGTTCCCGCAGTTGATCGGGGCGGTCCAGTCGGCCTCGATCATCTTCGACTCGGGCAGGAAGTCCGACCAGGCGTCGCCCGGCACCAGGCCGTCCGTCTCCCACACCACCTCGAACTGGCCGTCGCCCTGGATCTCGCCGATCAGCACCGGCTTGGTGATGTGGTGGTTGGACAGCATCTTGGCCACGCCGCCGGTCAGGTTCGGCGTTTCGAGGCCGACGATCGCGTCGATGACCGCGTCGGCGTCGGTGGTGCCGGCCTTCTCGACCGCCTTGACCCATAGGTTGAAGCCGATGACGTGGGCCTCCATCGGGTCGTTGGTGACACGGCTGTCGTTGCCGGTGAATGCCTGCCACTTGGCGATGAATTCGGCGTTCTCCGGCACGTCGACCGACTGGAAGTAGTTCCACGCCGCGAGGTGGCCGACGAGCGGCTCGGTGTCGATGCCGGCCAGTTCCTCCTCGCCGACCGAGAAGGCGACGACCGGGATGTCCTCGGCCGAGATGCCCTGGTTGGCCAGCTCCTTGTAGAACGGCACGTTGGCGTCGCCGTTGATGGTCGAGACCACGGCCGTCTTCTTGCCGGCCGAGCCGAAGGCCTTGATGTCGGAGACAATGGTCTGCCAGTCGGAATGGCCGAACGGCGTGTAGTTGATGATGATGTCCTCGGCGGCGACGCCCTTGTCCTTCAAATACTGCTCGAGGATCTTGTTGGTGGTGCGCGGATAGACGTAGTCGGTGCCGGCCAGCACCCAGCGCTCGACGCCTTCCTCGTTCATCAGGTAGTCGACGGCGGGAATGGCCTGCTGGTTGGGCGCCGCCCCGGTGTAGAACACGTTGCGCTGGCTTTCCTCGCCCTCGTACTGGACGGGATAGAACAGGATCGAGTTCAGCTCCTCGAACACCGGCAGCACCGACTTGCGGCTGACCGAGGTCCAGCAGCCGAACACCGCCGCGACCTTGCTGACCGCGATCAGCTCGCGCGCCTTCTCGGCGAAGAGCGGCCAGTCGGACGCCGGATCGACCACCACGGCCGCGAGCTTCTTGCCGAGCAGCCCGCCCTTCTTGTTCTGCTCGTCGATCAGGAACAGCATCGTGTCCTTCAGCGTCGTCTCCGAGATCGCCATCGTCCCCGACAGCGAGTGGAGGACGCCGACCTTGATGGTTTCCTCTTGCGCGCCGGCGACGCCGGCGGTCAGGCAGATCGATCCTGCAAGCGCGGTGGCGAGCACCGCGCGGCGCGTGAATGTGAGGCTCATGGCTCCGTTCCCCTGTTGTGATGTGGCGGGCCTGTTTTCGGCCCTCGGCAAACTCTGCCGCCATCCCGCCAGGCCGCCCATACGTCGATTGACGTAGTTTTCTGCCGCAGCGCACAAAAATCGTATCGCCTATTTTTTTGGCATGTTGCGATGATGCCAAAAATGTAGTCATGTGCAGATCGGGCGGACCAAGGAAGGTTTTTCGGAAAGCGTATGGCGCGACAGCGGATCCTGCCGATCAGGCGCGAGTACAATCGCTGGGTCGCGGACGAGACCCTGGAGGACTACGCGCTGCGCTTCACCGCCAAGCGCGCGCGGCGCTTCTCCAGCCGGCGCATCTCGCAGACCGCCATCGGCGCGATCTCCTTCCTGGCGCTGGAGGCGATCGGCGGCGCGATCACGCTGTCCTACGGCACGCTCAACGCGCTGGCCGCCATCGCGATCGCCAGCGTCTGCATCCTCGCCGTCGGCGTGCCGATCTCGCGCTACGCCATGCGCCACGGGCTCGACATCGACCTGCTGACCCGCGGCGCGGGCTTCGGCTATGTCGGCTCGACCGTCACCTCGCTGATCTACGCCTCCTTCACCTTCATCCTGTTCGCCATCGAGGCGTCGATCATGTCGAGCGCGCTGGAGCTGGCGCTCGGCGTGCCGCTGTGGCTGGGCTATATCGTCAGCGCCGTCGCGGTCATCCCGCTCGTCACCCACGGCGTGCGGCTGATCAGCCGCTTTCAGATCCTGACCCAGCCGGTCTGGATCGTGCTCAACATCCTGCCCTTCCTGTTCATCGCGCTCGTCGACTGGGAGAAGTTCGACCTGTGGCGCGCCTTTCCCGGCATCCACGAGGCGGCAGGCAGCGTCTCCGTCCTCGATGTCGCCAGGTTCGGCGCGGCCTCGGCCGTGATTCTCGCGCTGATGACGCAGATCGGCGAGCAGGTCGACTTCCTGCGCTTCGTGCCGGCGGAGGAGAAGGCCGGGCGCCGCCACCGGCTCGGCGTGTTCCTCGCCGGTCCGGGCTGGGTGGTGCTGGGCGCGCCGAAGCTCGTCGCCGGTTCCTTCCTCGCCGTGCTGGCGCTGTCGGCCGGCGTGCCGGCGGACCACGCGGCCGAGCCGGCGCAGATGTACGCGGTGGCCTTCGCCTACATGATCCCCAACCAGACCGCGGCGCTGATGCTGATGGTGGTGTTCGTCGTCGTCTCGCAGCTCAAGATCAACGTCATGAACGCCTATGCCGGCTCGCTGGCGTGGTCGAACTTCTTCGCCCGGCTGACCCACAGCCACCCCGGCCGCGTGGTGTGGCTGGTATTCAACGTCGCCATCGCCCTCCTGCTGATGGAGCTCGGCATCTACCGGCTGCTGGAGGAGACGCTGGCCGTGTTCTCCATCGTCGCGATGGCGTGGCTGTGCACGGTCTCGGCCGACCTCTTCGTCAACAAGCCGCTCGGCCTCGCGCCGCCCGGCATCGAGTTCAAGCGTGCCCACCTCTACGACGTCAACCCGGTCGGTCCGGGCTCCATGGCGCTGTCGGGCGGCGTCGCGCTCGCCGCGCATTTCGGCGCCTTCGGCATGACGGCGGCGGCGCTCGCGCCCTACATCGCGCTCGTCGTCGCCTTCGCCGCCGCGCCCGCCATCGCGTGGGCCACCGGCGGGCGCTACTATCTCGCGCGCAAGCCGCGGCGCGGCTGGGAAGGCCGCGACGCCATCACCTGCTCGATCTGCGAGCACCCGTTCGAGCCGGAGGACATGGCGTGGTGCCCAGCCTATGCCGCGCCGATCTGCTCGCTGTGCTGCTCGCTCGACGCACGCTGCCATGACCTGTGCAAGCCGAAGGCGAACCTGCGGGCGCAGGCGCACGCGGTTGCGTCCGTCGCGCTCCCCCCGCCCGTCGTGGAGGCGCTCCAGACCCGCCTCGGCCGCTTCGGCATGGCGATGGCGGTCTCGGTCGGCATGCTCGCGGCCATCCTCGGCATGGTCTACGTCTTCGCCGCCCGCGTCGCGCCGCAGACGGCGGAGGTGGTGGGGGCGACGATCCTCGTCGTCTTCTTCGTCTTCTGCGTGGTCGCCGGCGTCGTCGCCTGGTTCCTGGTGCTCGCCCACGACACACGAAAGGTCGCGGAGGAGGAGAGCGCGCGCCAGAACATGCTGTTCCTGCGCGAGATCGCCGCCCACAAGCGCACCGACGCCGCGCTCCAGCACGCCAAGGAGAAAGCCGAGGCCGCCAACCGCGCCAAGAGCCGCTACGTGGTGGGCCTGAGCCACGAGCTGCGCACGCCGCTCAACGCGGTCATGGGCTATGCCCAGATCCTCGAGCGCGAGCGCGACGCGCCGGCATCGTGGCATTCGGGCGTCAAGGTGATCCGCCGCAGCGCCGAGCACCTGTCCGGCCTGATCGACGGGCTGCTCGACATCTCCAAGATCGAGGCCGGGCGGCTGCAGGTCCATTCCAACGAGATCGCCATCGGCGACTTCCTCGACCAGATCGTCGGCATGTTCGGCATGCAGGCGCAGGCCAAGGGGCTCGCCTTCCGCCACGAGCGCGACCCGGCCCTGCCGGCCTATGTGCGCAGCGACGAGAAGCGCCTGCGGCAGATCCTCGTCAACCTGCTCTCCAACGCCATCAAGTTCACCCCCGCCGGCCATGTCGACTTCACCGTGACATGGCGCTCCGAGGTCGCCACCTTCCGCATCGCCGACAGCGGGCCGGGCATCGAGGCCGACGACCGCGAGCGCATCTTCGAGCCGTGCCCGCGCGGCCGCGCCGAGCGCGACCGGCTGTCGCCCGGCCTCGGGCTGGGCCTGACGATCACCAAGCTCTTGGTCGAGACGCTGGGCGGCGAGATCACGGTCGAGAGCGCGCCGGGCCGGGGCTCGACCTTCCAGGTGCGGCTGATGCTGGCGCGGGTCAACCGCCCGGCGACGCTGACCGCGCAGGACGCGACGGTGACCGGCTATGCCGGTCCGCGCCGCACGATCATGGTGGTGGACGACAATGCCGACCATCGCGAGATGGTGCGCCGGATGCTGTCGCCGCTGGGCTTCGCCGTGCTGACCGCGGCCGACGGGCCAGACTGTCTGACGCTCATCGACGGCGCGGCGCCCGATCTCTTCCTCGTCGACATCCTGATGCCGGAGATGACCGGCTGGGAGCTGGTGGAGCGGCTGCGCCGCCGCGGCGTCACCGCGCCGGTCGTCATGCTGTCGGCCAACATCGGCGACGACCTCGCCCGCCCCGGCGGGGACCCCGGCCACGACGACACGCTCGCCAAGCCGTTCGGCCTGCGCCAGCTTCTCGAC
>JAEZXF010000170.1 GCA_023419995.1 Pseudomonadota bacterium
CAGCGGCTGGCTGGCGATCTGCCCGAAGCGGCCGAAGCCGATGACGAGCACGCCGCCCGTCAGCCCGTCGGCGACGTCCACCCCGTCCATCGACTGCGCCGGCGCCGGCGTCAGCCCCTTCAGCACCATCATCGCGAAGGGCGTGAGCACCATGGAGATGATGACCGTGGAGGTGAAGATTGCGTTGACCGTGCCGTCGATCAGGCCGACATTGGTTGCCGTCGCGTAGAGCACGAAGGCGAACTCGCCGCCCTGCGCCATCAGCACCGCGCGCTCCAGCGCCTCGGCATGGCCGGCCTTGAGAAGCCGGGCGACGCCATAGATGCCGATCGCCTTGAACACCATGAAGGCGGCGACGGCCAGCCCGATCAGGCCGATGTTCCGCGCGATGACGTCGAGGTCGAGCGCCATGCCGACGCCGAGGAAGAACAGGCCGAGCAGGATGCCGCGGAACGGCTCGATGTCGGCTTCGAGCTGGTGGCGGAAGGTGGATTCCGACAGGAGCACGCCGGCGAGGAACGCGCCCATCGCCATCGACAGGCCGCCGAGCTGCATCGCCAGCGCCGAGCCGAGGACCACCAGCAGGGCCGCGGCCGTCATCACCTCGCGGGCGCCCGCCCTGGCGAGGATGCGGAACAGCGGGTTGAGCAGGAAGCGGCCGACGAGGACCAGCCCGGCGATCGAGCCGAGCGCGATGGCGATCGACACCCAGCGCGATCCGCCGTCCTCGCCGCCCGGCCCCGGCGCGATGAAGGCGACGAAGGCGAGGAGCGGCACGATGGCGAGGTCTTCCAGCAGCAGGATCGAGACGATGCGCTGGCCCTTGGGAGTCGACAGCTCGCCGCGCTCGTTCAGGAGCTGGAACACGATGGCGGTGGAGGTGAGGACGAAGCCCATGCCGAAGACGAAGGCGACCGGCGCCGGGTAGCCGAGGACCATGCCGACGCCCGTCAGCAGCGCGCCGCACGCGCCGACCTGCAGCACGCCGAGGCCGAGGATCTCGCCGCGCAGGCTCCACAGCCGCGACGGCTGCATCTCCAGCCCGATCACGAACAGGAACATGACGACGCCGAGCTCGGCGACGTTGATGATGGTCTCGGGATCGCTGAAGAGGCCGATGCCGTGCGGGCCGATCACCAGGCCCGCGGCGAGGTAGCCGAGGACGGAAGCGAGCCCGAAGCGCTTGAACAGCGGCACCGCGACCACGGCCGAGGCCAGCAGCGCGACGACGGGAACGAGGTCGACGCCGTGATGTACCGCTTCGCCGGCCATGCCTGCCTCCGCATCCTGCCTGAAAGAGGAGGCGGAGAGCTTAGCGCAAAAGGCCGTCGATGAAACGGGGAGGCGGGCTGCTTATTCGCCGGTGATCGCGCCGACGGTGCGCGTGTCCATGCGCTTGAGGTTCATGCCGATGACAGGGACCATCTGCGAGGCGACCCTGACCGAGACGGTGACGTGCATCGTGTCGTCGTCGGGCAGGTTGGCGAGCATGGCGCCGTTGAGCTGCTTGCGGTTCAGCGTCAGCGTCGCCTTGCGGCCGGTGATGTTGCCGCCGACCACGTCGAGGCCCTCGCCGTTGGCGCCGTCCATGAAGCTGCCGCGATAGCCCTTCTTGCCGGCATACTCCACCGTGGCCGACATCTTCTGGGTGAACAGGCCGACGCGGCAGCCGCCGTCGAGCGACATGCCGAGCTTGCCATCCGGCGTCGCGCCCTTGAAGGTGCAGGTGAAGCGCGTGCCCTTGTACTTGCCGGCGACGATCTCGCCGGGGCCGGACCATTCACCCTCGACCGTGCGGAAGAAGCGCTTGTCCTTTTCGGACGCCGACGCCGCGCCGGACGCGGCCGGCAGCGTCGTGACCGCGATGCCGAGCGGCACGAGGGCGGACAGGAAGGCGCGTGCGATCATGGGACACCTGACTGGGAACACGGGGGACACGAAGCCGAACCTTGGCGTATTTTGGTTAATGCTTCGTCTATCCGGCTATCTCGGCGGACCATGATCGAGGCCGGCGCAAGACGCAAGCGCGTTCTTTCAGCCAGCCGCGTCCTTGCCCTTTCTGCGCACGAATGCGGTGAGCGCCGAGAGGAAATCGCCCATCCCCGGCCGCTTCAGCGCGGTGAAGGGCAGGGGCCGCACCGTCTCCATCGCCGCCACGCCGATTCGCGCCGTCATCATGCCGTTGACCACGCCCTCGCCGAGCTTGGCCGAGAGCCGCGCCGCCAGCCCCTGGCCGACGATCTGGTGGACGAACTCGTCGCCGGCCGCCACCGCCCCGGTGACGGCGAGATGGGCGAGCACGTCGCGGAACAGCCGGACGAAGCCGAGCGTGCCCGGCCGTGCGCCGTAGAGCTCGGCCAGCCGGCGGATGAGGCGCGCGGCCTCGTAGAGCTCGTAGGCGAGGTCGACCAGCGCCCGCGGGCTGACGGCGGTGACGACCGAGACGCGCTTGGCCGCGTCGAGGATGAGCACCTGCGCCCGGGCGTCGAGCGGACCGAGAAGCTCGCTTTCGGCAATCCGCACCATGTCCGCGCCGTCGATGACGTCGTCGCGCATCTCCCTGAGCGCCCGCCGTCCGGCGGCGGTCTCCGGCCGGCGCGAGACCAGCGTCGTGAGGTCGGAGGCCACCTTTCGCGCCGCGCGCGCGTCGTTGCGGGCGGCCGCCTCGCGCCCGGCCTCGCGCAGCTTCTCCACCGAGGCGAGGCGCGACAGGCCGACGAGCTCGCGCGCGACGATGACGACGAGCGCGAGGACGGTGACGGTCGCGACGCCCGCCGCGAACCAGCCGAGCCAGTCGGAGCGCGAGAAGAGGGCGCGGATCAGCCCGTCGACCCACAGCCCGAGCGCCAGCGACACGAGGATGCCGAGCGCGGCGAGGAAGATCGAGCCGATGGCCGAGCGCCGGCGCCGCGCCACCGGCGGCGGCTCGGCAAGCGCGGCGTCCGGCTCGTCGAAGACGTCGGTCTCCGACGGGACGACGACCGCGGCTTCCGGCTTCGCGGCGCGCGGCTGGCGCGGGGCGGGGCGCTTCGCCTCCGGCACGGGCGGCCGGATCTCGGCCGGGGGCTCGATGCGGAAGGCGGCGGGTTGTCTCGGTTCCTTCATGCCAGCCGGTCCCCGATCAGGAATTGCAGCGCCCGGTCGAGCCGGATGTGCGGCAGCGACAGCGACAGGCCCTCGGCGGTGCGCTCGAGCTTGGGCGGGCGGAAGCGCACGAAGCGGATCGGATTGTCCGTCCCGTTCATCGCGTCCTCCGGCCTCTCCGGCAGGTCGCCGGGAAACACCGCCGTCTCCGTCTCGCCGTCGAACGTCTCGCCGCCGATGGTCTCGCCGGCGAGCGGCGTGCCGATGATGACCGGCAGCGTGTCGCGGCCCTGCCTGACGGTGCCCTCGCGCGTCGCCCGCACCGCCGCCATCGCCAGCGCGTCGATCTCGGCGCCGGAGAAGCGCGCCTGCTCCACCGCGCGGTCGGTGAGCCGGCGCACGATGGCCTGAAGCCTGTCGTGGCTCTCGTGGTGGACGTGGTCGGCCTTGGTGGCGGCGATCAGGATGCGGTCGATCCGGCGCGAGACGAGGTCGCTCAGGAAGAAGCCGCGCCCGGCGCGAAAGCACGCGAGGATCTCCCCCAGCGCCCGTTCGAGGTCGGCGACGGCGTCGGGCCCGGCGTTCAGCGCCTGCATCGCGTCGATCAGCACGATCTGCCGGTCGAGCCGCGTGATGTGCTCGCGGAAGAACGGCTTCACAACATGCGTCTTGTAGGCCTCGTAGCGGCGCTCCATCATCGCCGCGAGCGAGCCGGGCCTGGTCTTGCCTTCCCCCAGCCGGGGCAGGGGCGAGAAGGTCAGCGCCGGCGAGCCGTCGAGGTCGCCCGGCATCAGGAACCGGCCGGGCGGCAGGGTCGACAGCGCGCGGGCGTCCTCCTTGCAGGCCCGGAGATAGGCGGCGAAGCTCTCGGCCAGCCGGCGGGCGGCCATCTCGTCGGCCGGGGCGTCGGGATCGGCGGCGTCCGCCAGCGCACGCCAGCCGGCCGAAAGGTCGGCGCGGACGGGCAGGGCCGCCAGCTCCGCCGCCTCGCGCGAGAAGGCGGCGAAATCCTTGCCGAGAAGCGGCAGGTCGAGCAGCCATTCGCCGGGATAGTCGACGATGTCGAGTGCGAGCCTGCCGCGCGAGAACATGCGGCCCCAGGCCGAGGCGGATTCATACTCGATGGTCAGGCGCAGCTCGGAGATGGCGCGCGTCGATTCCGGCCAGATGCGCTGGTCGACGAGCGCCGCCACATGGTCCTCGTACTGGAAGCGCGGCACCGCGTCGTCGGGCTGGTGCTCGAGATAGGCGCGCGCGATGCGGCCGCTCTTCTGGGCCTGGAACAGCGGCAGGCGGCCGCCGTGAACGAGATTGTGGACCAGCGACGTGATGAAGACGGTCTTGCCCGCCCGCGACAGGCCGGTGACGCCGATGCGCAGCGAAGGGGTGACGAGGCCGGCCGCACGTCCGGCCAGCGTGTCGAGCGCGATCCGCGCCTCGTCGCCGAAAGTGGTCAGGCCTGCCAAGGAAAGGGTCTCGCGCTCATCCTGACCGGGATATAGGCATCGGTTCCCCGGTTTGGAAAGGCCGCCGCCGGGCTACAGCGCATGCGGTACGAGGAAGGCCTCGAGATAGCCGTCCTCGGGCTTGATCTGCGGCAGCGGCGCCGTGAAGCGCAGCACGGCCAGCCCGCAGGTGGGAAAGCCGTGGGCGACGGCGGCGAGGGCGCTCTCCTCGCCGGAGCGGGAGAGGGCCGTGGCGAGGTCTTCCATCATCGGGTTGTGGCCGACGACGAGGACGGCGCGCTCGGCGCCCGCCTCGCGCACGATGTCGAGATAGCCGCCGGCGTCGGAGCTGTAGAGCCCGTCGATGAAGCGCACGTCGGCGACGGGGAGGGTGGCCGACACCGCGGCCCACGTCTCGCGCGCGCGCCGCGCGCCGGAGCACAGTACCGTGTCGGGCACGTAGCCCGCGTCCAGCATGGCGGCGCCGAGCTGGCCGGCATCCTCATGGCCCTTGGGGTCGAGCGAGCGGTCGTAGTCGCGCGAGCCGGGTTCGGCCCAGCGCGCCTTCGCATGCCTCAGGAGATAGAGCCGGGTCATCGCTTGCATTGTCCCCCAAGGTCGCACCAGGTCGCAGCCGCTTCGGGTGCGGTATCGTTCGATGTAGCTGCGTGCGCCAATGCGCGCAACCACCCGCTTTATATTGACAAATGCGTGAGTGCTCTTGCCTTGATGCTTGTGCAGGCGTAGGGGCGCGAATATATAGAGCCCCCGGAAATCTGCCTTGGGATTGAGTCGAATGTCCGCAAGTGTCGAAACCGATTACGTTCCCAGCGAAGACGAACCCTTCATGAACGAGCGGCAGAAGGCCTACTTCCGCACCAAGCTCGTCTCCTGGAAGAGCGAGATCCTGCGCGAGGCGCGGGAAACGCTGGAGATCCTCCAGCAGGAAAACGCCAACCTGCCCGACCTCGCCGACCGCGCCTCTTCCGAGACGGACAGGGCGATCGAGCTGCGGGCGCGCGACCGCCAGCGCAAGCTGATCTCGAAGATCGACGCCGCGCTGCAGCGGATCGACGAGGGCACCTACGGCTATTGCGAGGAGACGGGCGAGCCGATCGCGCTCAAGCGTCTGGACGCCCGGCCGATCGCCACCCTGTCGATCGAGGCGCAGGAGCGCCACGAGCGCCGCGAGAAGGTCTATCGCGACGACTGAGCCCGGCGGCTGCGCCGACGCGAAGAAGTTGCGGCAAAACGGCATCGCGAAACAAGAAAAGGCGGCCTCTGGCCGCCTTTTCGTATCCGGGTCGTCCCTGACGGGCGATCAGACCTTGGTGATGATCTTCATGAAGGCCGGGACGTCGTCGCCGAAGCCGACGGGGGCGGGGCCGCCGTCATCGTCGTGGCGGCGGTCGCGGCCGTGCCGCTCGCGGCGCGGCTCCTGCCGTGCCGGCTGCGTCGCCTGCTCGGCATTGGCGGACTTGATCGCGTCGCGCCTGCTGTCCTTGCGGGCGCGCTTTTCCACGGCTTCCTGCGGAGCGGCCGTTTCCGGTGCAGCCTCCTCGGCCACGGCTTCCGCGGGCTCGGCCGCTTCCGTGCGGGCGGTCCGCCTGCCGCTGCGCGGCTTGCGCTCGTCGGTGGCGCGGCCGCGCTCGCGGCC
>JAEZXF010000192.1 GCA_023419995.1 Pseudomonadota bacterium
TTCAGCACGTAGGTGCCGCGGCCGCGCTGGCTGGAGAGATAGCCTTCCTCCTGCAGGATGCCGATGGCCTGCCGCACCGTGGCGCGCGCGACGCCGTAGGATTCCTGCAGCGCCGGCAGCGGCGGTATCTGCGAGCCGACCGGCCATTCCCCCTGCCCGATGATGTCGCGGAACAGGCTCGCCAGTTTCACGTAGAGCGGGATGCCATCATCCTGGCTGAACGCGCCGCCCGTCTTCGACATGCAATCCTCCCTTTTTCACCGCCCCTTGAAGGCCGGGGTCTCGCGCTTGTACGCGGCCCGGATGCCTTCGCGGAAGTCGTCAGTGTGGAAGTGAATGCGTTGCTCCGCAATCTCGCGCTCGATCGCGCGGCGGACCACGTCCGCCCGGTCGCCGAACAGGGTCTGCCGCATCGACTGCACCGCGAGCGGCGCGCCGGACGCGATCTCCGCGGCGAGCGCCAGCGCCGCGCCGTCGAGTGCCTGCGGCTCGACCACGCTTTCGGCAAGGCCGGTCCGCAGCGCCTCGGAGGCGTCGATGCGCCGGCCCGTCTCAAGCATCAGCGCCGCGGCCTGCAAACCGACGACGCGGGGCAGGGTGGCGCTGATGCCGAAGCCCGAATGAATGCCGAGCCGGGCGAAGTTGGCCGAGAACGACGCCCTGGTCGAGGCGACGCGGAAGTCGGCCACCAGCGCCAACCCCAGCCCGCCGCCGATCGCCGCGCCCTGGATGGCGGCGACGATGGGCTTCCTCACCTCGAACAGCGCGATGGCGCTCCGGTAGATGCGCATCGCGGCGTCGGCATCGACGTCCTTGCCGTCGCTGCCGAACTGCGCCCCGGCGCAGAAGACGCTGCCGGCGGCGCGCAGCAGGATCGCGCGGCAGTCCGGATCGCCGTCCAGCGCCTGGAAGACGGCGAGCAGGTCGCCGACCGAGGCGCCGTCGAAATAATTGTGCGGCGGCCGGTCGAAGGTGACGATGCCGACATGCCCGTCGCGTTCGACCGAGACCTGCGTGTCGCGTGCCTCGCCGGCCATTGCCTCAGCCCGCCTTCCGGCCGTTCTGCGCGGCGCTGTCGGCCGTGCGGATGACGCCGCGCTCGCGCATCGCCGCGATCTGCTCCTCGCTGATGCCGATCTCGCGCAGCACCTCGACCGAATGCTCGCCGATCTCCGGCGGGTGGCGGTCGGACGCCAGCTCGACGTCGCGCACCGCGAACGGCGCCCGCATGTGGCGCAGCCTTCCCCGGGTGGGATGGTCGTATTCTTGGAACAGCTTGACGGCCTGGAGATGCGGGTCGGCCAGGAGGTCGTCCATGCCGAGGACCGGCGCGCAGGGAATGTCGAGCCGGTCGAAGAGCGCCCGCCACTCGGCCGTGGTGCGGGTCGGCAGGATCTCGTTCGCCGCGACCTCGTAGAGGCCGGCGATGTTGTTGGCCATGGCGTGCTGGTCGGCCATCAGCGGGCCGTCGAGCACGTCCTGCCGTCCCGTCTCGGCGAGGAAGCGCTCCCAGTGCTCGTACTTGTAGACGCCGTGGACGATGTAGCCGTCCTTCGTCCGCGCCGGCTGGCGGTGCGGGCTCATCACCCGCTTGTAGCCGAGGCCTGCCGCCGGGGGCTCGAAGGCGTGGCCGTTGAGGTGCTGGTTGAGCACCACGGTCACCGCAGCCTCGAACATCGGCGTCTCGATGTAGCAGCCCTTGCCGGTGGCGCGCTGCCGGTGCAGCCCGGCCAGCATGGCCTGGCCCAGCATCAGCGCCACGACCTTGTCGACGATCGAGAGCGGCAGGAAGGTGGGCCTGCCCGTCGCCACGCCGTTGACGGAGGCGAGCCCCGAATAGGCCTGGATGATGTCGTCGAAGGCGGGGTAGTCGGCATAGGGCCCGTCCTGCCCGAAGCCGATCGCCGCGCAGTAGACGGCCTTCGGGTTGACGGCCTTGACCGCCTCGTAGCCGAGGCCGAGCCGCTCGATGGCCTTCACCCGCATGTTGTGGACGACGATGTCGGCCTCGCGCAGCAGCGCGTTCAGCGTCTCGCGGGCCTGCGCGTCCTTCAGGTCGAGCGAGATGCTGCGCTTGTTGCGGTTGACGGACATCCACTGCGCCGTCATGCCGGGCCGCTGCCCCAACCCGAGGTTGCGGTAGTAGTCGCCTTCCAGCGCCTCCACCTTGACGACGTCCGCGCCGAAATCTCCCAGGAACTGCGTGGCGTAGGGGGCCATCAGGATATGGCCGATCTCGACGACCTTCACACCCTCGAGGAATTTCATCATCGCGCGCTCGTCCTCCCCGATGCACGTCCTGCCGGCGCCGTTCCGACGCGGCGAACCGCGCGTTTCCTGCCTGGACGCTTTAAACAGTGAATAGTATGGATCATGAGATGTTTATGGTCAATACGAGCCGGATGCGGGTCCAAGGGCCTTGCCGATCGTCTTCAGGTGGCACGGTGTGGGACGGCGCGCGGTCGCGCCGGGCCTTTCATCTCTTCCGGGGTGGCGAAAGCGGCAATGGCGGCTCGGGAGCCGGAAAGCGCTACCGGACCGCCTGTGCCGGGACCCTCACGCCCGACCAGGGCGCGGCGCGCTCGATCTGGCCGGCGAGCGCGAACAGAAGGTCCTCCTCGCCGTAGCGGGCGGCGAAATGGCAGCCGACGGGCAGGCCGTCACCGGACATGGCCAGCGGCACCGACATGGCGGGCTGGCCGGTGACGTTGGCGAGATAGGTGAAGGGGATGAAGCCCATCAGCCGCTCCAGCCACAGGTCGACGTCGGTGATGTCGGAATCGAACCTGCCGACCGGCGGCGGCGGGGTCGCCAGCGTCGGCGTCAGCCAGACGTCGAACTCCTCGTGGAAGCGCGCGATCCGGCGCGATTCGCGCTGCAGGGCCTGGAGGCTGGCGATGTAGGCCGGCGCGGAGATCTCCAGCCCGCGCCTCGCCAGCGCCAGCGTCAGCGGCTCGACCTGGCCTTCGGCCGGGAGCCTGCCGCCGGTGGCGCGGCCGACATTGGCCATCACGTTGGCCTGGAAGACGTGGGCGAATGCCTGCGCCACCGCCTCGACGTCGAATTGCGGCGTGGCTTCCTCGACATGGTGGCCGAGCGCCTCGCACAGCGTCGCCGCCTTCAGCGTCGCCTCGATGCAGTCGGGATGGATGGCCGCGCCGTTGGGCGCCGCGGTGGAAAAGGCAATGCGCAGCCTTCCCGGATCGCGCGAGGCGGCCGCGAGATAGGGACCGGCCGGCCGTTGCGGCGAATAAGGATCGCCCGGCATCGGTCCGGCGGTGGCGTCGAGCAACGCCGCGCTGTCGCGCACCGAACGGGTGACGGCATGCTGGCTGGCGAGACCGGCAAGGCCTTCTCCACCCTCCGGACCGGCGGTGATGCGCGCTCGCGTCGGCTTGAGGCCGAACAGGCCGCAGCACGAGGCGGGGATGCGGATCGAGCCGCCGCCATCCGTGGCGTGGGCCAGCGGCACCATGCCGGCGGCAACGGCGGCGGCCGCGCCGCCGCTCGACCCGCCGGGCGAGAACGCCGTGTTCCAGGGATTGCGCGCCGGCCCGAAGAGATGCGGCTCCGTCACCGGCTGCAGGCCGTATTCCGACGAGTTGGTCTTGCCGAGGATCGCCATGCCGGCGCGGCGGCAGCGCGCCACGATCTCGCTGTCGGCGGCGGGCATGTTCTGCGCATAGAGCCGCGAGGCCGAGGTGGTGGCGGCGCCCTTCACCGAGACGACGAGCTCCTTGAAGAGATAGGGAACGCCTGTGAACGGACCGTTCGGAAGCCCTTGCGCGACCGCGTCCCTTGCCTGCTCGTAAAGCCGGGTGACGACGGCGTTGAGCGGGCCGTTCCTCGCCTCGATGGCGGCGATCGCGGTTTCGAGAACCTCCGCCGCGCTGACGTCGCCGCGCCGGACCAGGCCGGCGATATCGAGCGCGTCGAGCGTTTGATAGTCGCCGATCATCCCGGTCCCCTTCAGTTTTTGGGCCACTGCGCTGCCGGCATGGGCCTGGCGCCGTCGAAATCGGGCGGCAGCCACGCGCCGAAGCCGGGGCAGTCGAGGGAGGCGATGGCGCACCGGCCCCGGTCGATCTTCAGCCGGACCCTGCCGTCCTGCCTATGGTAGAGGTCGGGATGCGCCTTCAGGAATGCCTGCGCCTCGCGCTGCGAGCCGCTGAAGCCGTCGATGAAGTGATGGGCGTTGCGCTCGACATGGGTCAGGCCGAGCAGGTTGACGAGCGCCAGGTCCTGCTGGAGCGAGATGCCGGGCTGGCAGGTCAGGTCCTCCGCCGACATGAAGTAGCGGCCTTCGCCGGCGCCGTTCCACGTCCGGCAGCGGGCATGGTTCAGCATCGACTTGTAGATGCCCTTGCAGGCCTTGGACGAGACGCCCGAATAGCCGAGCGCGCGGGCCTGCGGAAAGGCCGACAGCTCGCCGTCGGATTCGTCGATGATGACCGGAACGAGGCGGGCGAGCTCGTCCACCGGCCGCGCCAGCGCTTCCTTCCGGTTGATCGGCTGCTCGACATAGAGGATCGATGCGGCGAGCCGCTTCAGCGCCGGCGTCTCGCCGACGCGGCGATAAAATGCGGCGATGCCGGCGGCGTCCGCGTACTGCTCGTTGCCGTCGAGGGTGACGAAATAGGGCTCGGCGATCCGGTCGAGCACGCCGGCGATGCGCGCCAGCCGCTCGATGTCGGCATCCGCGTCGCCGCCGACCTTGATCTTGAAATAGCGGTTGGCGTAGGTCGCGACCACCTCTTCCAGCGTTTCGGGAAGCCCGTCGCCGACGCGGTCGTCCGCGGCGAGGTCCGAGGCGACGATGGGGTCGACGAGGCCGATCGTGTGCCTCACCGCGATGGTGGCCGCCGGCGCGGCATCGGCGAACAGCCGAGGGAGATCGACGCCTTCGAGGTCGCGTGCCACGTCATGCGGGGCAAGCCCGGCGAGGTTCGAGCGCATCGCCCGGTAGAAGCTGACATCGTGGGCCCGGCACGCCGCGTCGAGAATGGCGCGGTCGGTCAGGGACTGGCCGTAGCTGGCGATCAGCGGGTTCAAGCCGAGCGCGGCACAGGCTTCGACGTGCCCGTCATAGTGGTCGGCGAAAAGCCCGAACGGCGTCGCCGGGCCGGCGGCGAGATAGACGGCAGCGGCCAGCTCGAGCGATTTGCGCAACTGGTCGTGGTTGTCGGCGTCGCTGAGCGCGAGGTTCTTGTCGAACCACTTGGCGCCGACCGCCTCGGCGGAATAGCCGGTCGCCTCGGTGCCGTCCTCGAGACGGATGCGCGCGCGGACGAAGGCCTGCAGCCCCTGCGTCGCCGTGGTCACGCCGAAGCGGAACGGCATGCGCAGGCGGTAGGGAACCTCGCGGCGCTCGATCTCGATCAGGCGGAGCCTGGGCGCGCTCACGCCAGCGCCTGCAGGGGCTGGCCCGGCTTGCCGGCCTGGCGCCCGGTGAGGATGTCGTAGATCTGCAGCGAGTACTTGCCGAACTGCTCCGTCGCGCGCGATTCCACGGTGCGCGGGCGGGGCAGGTCGACGTCGATGATCTCGGCGATCCGGCCGGGGCGGGGCGACATGACGACGATGCGGTCGGACAGGAACACCGCCTCGGGGATCGAATGGGTGACGAACAGGATGGTCTTGCGCGTGCCGTTGCCGGCGGCCTCGCCCCAGACGCGCAGCAGCTCGAGGTTCATGTCGTCGC
>JAEZXF010000254.1 GCA_023419995.1 Pseudomonadota bacterium
GGGGCGGGGGCGGCCCAAGACCGGATGGGAGATTTCACCATTTCCTCGATGACGGTTCCAGACGCCCGACCGTGCGGATCGACGCGGCCGGGCGCTTCCATGTTTCGCAAGGGCGCACGCGCGCTGACCTTGGTGCTGAGCCTGGCGCTGGCCGCGTGCCAGAGCGCGGGCACGGACGCGCTCGAGGACGTCGCGGCGGGTCCTCGCATGGCGGCCGAAACGCTCGGCGACGGCCCGACCGCCGTCGCCCTGCTTCTTCCGCGTTCGGCCAGCGGCGCGGCCGGGCGGCATGCGCGCGACGTGCGAGACGCTGCCGCGCTGGCCCTCGACGATCTCGGCGCAGGCAAGCTCACTATTACCATCCATGACACGGGCGCAGGCGCCGGCGGCATTGCCGGGCTGGCGGAGCAGCTTGCCGCTGCGAAGCTGATCCTCGGGCCGATGGGGCCGCAGGCCGTGTCGGCGCTGACGGCGCTTTCCGGACGGCCGGCGGCGCTTGCCTTCGGCAACAATGGCGGCCCGCGCGGCGAGGGGGTCTTCGTCCTGGAGACCGACGCCGTGGAAAGCGCGCTCGAGGCGGCGCGCGCCAGCGCCGCGGCGGGCCACAAGTCGTTCGCGGCGATCGTGCCCCAGGCGTTCCCGCAGGCCGACAGGACCCGGCTCTCCAAGGGGCTGGAAGCGGCCGGCGTGCCGTCGATCGAGTTCGTCGCCTATTCCGAAGCCGGGCTCGCCGCCGAGCTGGCGGCGAAGCGCGAGCAGCTGGTCAAGGCGGACGGCGTGATCGTGTTCGGGGAGGGCGGCTCTCCCGCCTCGATCGCCTCGGCCCTGCGCAAGACGGCGTCGCTCGGCCCCAAGGCCGTGCTGATCGGCAATCTGTCGTGGGCGGCCGAGAATTTCTCGCGGCCTGAGCTGGAAGGCGCGCTCGTCGCCATGCCTGACCAGTCGGCGCTGGCGCTGGTCGCCGACCGCTATCGGGCGAAGACCGGACGGGCTCTCAGCCTGCAGGCGGCCTACGGCTACGATGCCGTCGCGGTCGCGGCCGGCATCGTGCGGGCGCTCGGCCCCGAGGCGCTGACCCAGGCGACCCTGACCAAGCCCTCCGGCTTTCGCGGCGCCACCGGCACCTTCCGCTTCCGACCCGACGGGTCCGTGGAACGGCAGCTCGCGCTCTACCAGATCAGGAACAAGTCGCTCCAGCTCCTCGACGCCGCCCCGGAAGGCTTCTGAGTGCTCCAGCGCCGCGAGGGCACGTCGGGCCGACGACAATCTCTCCGGGGCCTGCCGTGCGGGGCGATGCTCTATGCGGCAGCGCGGATCGCGTCCAGACAGACCCCGGCCAGCCTGCGGCGGCCTTCTCTGCCCCGCATCAGCAGGTCGGTCCTGAACACCTTCGTCCCGCTGCCCAGCAGGACGTCGACGAACGGCGACAGGGCGAGCACCGGGACGCCGGCCGACCGGATCAGCTCGCGCATGCCGGGACGGCGAGGATCGGTGCGATGCCGAGGATCGGGTTGGACGGGGCGACGAAGACGCGCGCGAGGCCCGGCGCGGCGAATGTTTCGGCCACGGCGTCGGTGATCGTGGCCTCTCCCGCTCCCACAAAGCGGCATGCGCGGACCTTCGGCTCGCATCGCCGCCGGACGAAGTAGCGCTAATTCCAGAAGGCCCTCGCTTGTGTCGAGAACGGCGGCGACCGGCTGCTCGCACATCGGCAGGAGGCAATGCTCGACACCGAGCCTGCTCGTCAGCGTTTGCGTCGCCGGCGTGAGGGACCGCCCCGCGGCCGGCATGGCCGTGCGGGCAAGTTGCAGCGCGAGGTCGCGGCCGCCGGGCTGGAACCATGTCGGCCAGCCGGGCGCGCCCAGCGTCTCCATGGCCGACCAGGTCTCGCCGCCGCGGTCCCAGCCGCGCTCCTTGTTGACCAGCCCCGCCAGCATTTAGGCGACGGTGTCGATGTCCGGGCAGATGCGGAGGCCGATATGGCCGAAATCGTCCGCCGTGTTGACGACGGCGGCAAGCGCGGCCGGCGGCAGGAGCTGCGTCAGCCCGTCGACGAGGCGCGATCCGCCGACCCCGCCGCACGGCACGACATAGCGCGTCGTCCGGCTCGCGGTCATGGGAACAGGTCCTCCTCGAAGGGACGGACGATATCCTGCGCGGAACCGTCTTCGCGACGAAGCGCCAGGCCGCGCATGACGACCAGCGGCGAAGCCTCGCGCGCCTGTCCCATCAGCATCGACGCGGCCGCCGCGATCTCGTCCGCCGTGGCGACGACCGTCGAGACGAGCGTGCGGCCGAAAAGGTCGGTCTGGCCGCGCATGTCGTCGAGCGTGCGCAGCCCGGCGGCGCCGATGCAGAGGCCGGTGGTGCCCAACCGCCAGGCGCGGCCGATGGAATCGACGATCAGCACCGCGACGTCCGCGCCACCGGCCGCCAGCGCGGACCGGATCGCCGAGGCGCTGCGGTCGGGGTTGAGCGGCAGGAGCAGGGCGCGCTGGCGCTCGCCATGCTCGATGTTGGACTGGTCGATCCCGGCATTGGCGAGCACCAGGCCGAGCCGGTGGCGCACGATGATGACGCCCGGCCGGCAGCGCAGCACCGCCGTCGATTCCGACAGGATGAGCTCGACCAGCCGCGGGTCCTTGCCGCAGATGCCGGCGAGCTCCCGTGCGCGGGGCGAGGGGTCGACGTCGGCGAGATCGACGTAGCGCCCCTCGGCCTTGGAAACCACCTTCTGGGCGAGGACCACGACATCGCCTTCGCGGAGCGGGATGGCGTTGCGGGACAGCGTCGCCGCGATCAGGCCGGGAAGGCTGTCGCCCGGCTCGACATAGGGAAAGCCCGCGGGCGCGAGGAGACGGACCTCGCGCGGCTCGGCAGGCACAGGCTCGCCGCCGCCAGGTCGCTCAGTGGGCATCTGCCGCGACGCCGAGATAGGAATCGCGCACGCGCCGGTCGGCGAGGAGGTCGCGCCCGCGCCCCTCGAGGACGATGTTGCCGCTTTCGAGGACGTAGCCGCGGTCGGCGATCGACAGGGCGGCCTGCACGTTCTGCTCGACGATGAGCACGGTGACGCCCTGCTCGCGGATGCCGGAGATGATGGCGTAGATCTGCTCGACCAGGATGGGGGCGAGGCCCATGGAGGGTTCGTCCAGCAGGAGGAGGCGCGGCTTCGACATCAGCGCGCGGCCGATGGCCAGCATCTGCTGCTGGCCGCCCGACAGCATCCCCGCGGGCCGGCTTCTCGACGCCTCGAGTGCCGGGAAGGTCTTCATGATGTGGGCGATGTCGGCGTCGTAGTCGTCGCGGCGGGTCCACGCGCCGACCCTGAGGTTGTCCTCGACCGTCAGCGGCGAGAAGATCTGCCGCCCCTCCGGCACCTGCGTGATGCCGAGGCCGACGCGCTTGTAGCTCGACATGCGATCGATGGCGGCGCCGTCGAGGCTGACGCTGCCGGCGATGATCGGCTGGAGGCCGGAAAGCGCGCGCAGGAGCGTGGTCTTGCCCGCGCCGTTGGCGCCGACCAGCGCGACGATCTCGCCCGTCTCCACCTCCAGATCCACGCCATGGAGCACCTCGATGCGGCCATAGCTGCTGCGAAGGCCCTTAACCGACAGCACGTTCAGCCTCCTCGTCCTGCGTCGTGCCCAGATAGGCCCTGACGACGTCGGGGTTGGTGCGGATCTCCTCCGGCGTGCCCTCGGCCAGCGAGCGCCCGCTTTCCAGCACGTGGATGCGGCTGGCGAGCTGCATCACCATCGCCATGTCGTGCTCGACCAGCACGACGGTGACGCCGGTCGCGGCCACCTTGCGGATGACCTGCGAGACCTCGGCCGTCTCCGAGGCATTGCATCCGGCCACCGGCTCGTCGAGCATCAGCACCTTCGGCCGCGCAGCGAGCGCCCGGGCGATCTCCAGCCTCTTGAGCGCGCCGTAGGGCAATTCGCCGGCGGTCCGCTCGGCGACGCCTTCCAGCCCGACCAGCGCCAGGAGCTCCTCGGCGGCCCTGCGGCTCAGCGCGTTCTGGCGATGGACCGACGGAAGGCCGAGTATGTCGGCGAGCGTGTTGGAACGCTCGTGGATGTGGCAACCGACCATGACGTTCTCGATCGCGGTCATGCGGAAGAAGACCTGCAGGTTCTGGAACGTCCGGGTCAGGCCCTTGCGCGCCAGGCGGTATGGGGGCAGGCCGGTCACGTCCTCGTCGGCCAGAAACACGTTGCCGCTGCCGGCCCGGTAGACGCCGGTGACGACGTTGAACAGCGTGGTCTTGCCGGCGCCGTTCGGCCCGATGAGCGCGTAGATGGAACCGGCCGGAACCTCGAACGACACGCCCGAGAGCGCCACGACGCCGCCGAACCGGATGCCGAGGTCGTGCACCTTGAGCGCGATCATGTCAGCCTCCTCAGCAGCCAGGCGCGGATCGACGGCACGATGCCTTCGCGCAGGAAGATCATCACCAGGATCAGGATCGCGCCGAGGATGGCGTGCTCGTATTCGTGGAAGGCGGTCAGCGCCTGCGGCAGGACGACGAAGAAGGCCGCGCCCACCAGGCTGCCGAATATCGAGCCCAGCCCGCCGAGGACCGCCATCGCCACGAACTCGACGGAGCGCATGACGCCGCCGGCGACGGGCGTGATGTGGCCGTCGAACAGCGCGAGGTACGAGCCGGCGATCGCGGCGAAGACGGCGGACACCACGAAGGCGCGCACCTTCTGCGCGGCGACGTCGATGCCGAGCACGCCGGCGGCGACCTCGCTGTCGTGAATGGCGCGCAGCGCGCGGCCGGTCGGGCTGGCCAGGAGGTTGCCGACCGCCAGCGCCGCCAGGACCGCGGTGCCGCCGGCGATCCAGTACCAGGTCTGCGTTCCGGAAACGCGCCAGTCGCCGATGCGCAGGCGCGCGATCGGCATGCCGTCCGGCCCGCCGGTCCAGTTGACCTCGTTCGTCACCACGATCGAGGCGATCACGGCGAGGCCGAGCGTGACGACCGCGAGGTGGTAGCCCTTGAACTTGAGGATCGGCCGGGCGAGCAGGAAGGCGACGACGCCGGTCAGGATCACGCCGGCGAGCGTGGCGACGAGCGGGTTCAGGCCGAGATGGGCCGAGCCGACGGCGACGGAATAGGCCCCGAGCGCGAAGAAGGCCGAATGGCCGAGGCTGATCTGCCCGGCATAGCCCATCAGCAGGTTCAGCCCGATGATGACGATGGCGTTGATGAACACCAGCGTCGCGAGGCGAAGGTAGAACGAGCCGGGCAGGACGCCCGGCAGGACGACGACGAGGAGCGCGATGGCGAGCGCCGGCGTGTAGGGGTTGGTGAGGAGACGGCGCATCGTCAGACCCGCTCGACCGAGTTGGCGCCGAGAATGCCCTGCGGCCGCACGAACAGCACGGCGACAAGCGCCAGGAAGGCGAAGGCGTCCTTGTACTGGGAGGAGATGTAGCCGGCGCCGAAGGCCTCGAGCAGTCCGATCAGCAGGCCGCCGAGAACCGGGCCGGCCGGATGGGCGAGGCCGCCGAGCATGGCGGCCGCGAAGCCCTTGATCGCCAGCAGCGTGCCGACGTCGAAGCTGGTCAGCGTGATCGGCGTCACCAGGATGCCGCCGATCGCGCCGATCAGCGCCGAGATGGCGAAGGTCATGCACACGATCAGCGCCGGATTGATGCCGGCGAGCTGGGCGGCGAGCTTGTTGGCCGCGGTCGCCCGGATGCCGCGCCCCACGCGGGTGGTGCCGAGGAAAAGCCACAGCAGGAGCACGATCACCACGGCGCCCATGATGACGACGAGGCTCTGCGACTGGATCGAGACGCCGCCGAACGAGGAATTGCCGGGCAGGAGCGGCGGGAAGACGTGGAACTCCTTGCCCATGAACACGGACGCGATGCCGCGGATGAAGATGGAGACGCCGATGGTGATGATGATGAGGACGACGGGCGTGGCGTTGCGCGCGGGCGCGATGGCGAGAGCGTAGAGGGCGATCCCGACCGCAACTGTGATCACCAGCGCGAGCGTCGCCGCCGGCAGGAGGCCCATCCCGGCGGCCGCCGCCGTGGCCGTGATCATCCCGCCGAGCATGACGAACTCGCCCTGGGCGAAGTTGACCACCTCGGACGAGTTGTAGACCAGCGTGAAGCCGATCGCCACCAGCGCATAGATCGCACCGACGGTCAGTCCCGAAAACAAAATCTGTAGAGCCATCTGGATCCGTCCACGCGCGGGTTGTCTGGACAGGCTGCGGCGGCCCGCC
>JAEZXF010000263.1 GCA_023419995.1 Pseudomonadota bacterium
GCGTCAGCCCGGTCGCCGGCTCGTGGCGCGGCAGGCGCGACAGCCCCGAATCGATCACCACCCGTACGCCGTCGATGGTGATCGACGTCTCGGCGATGGCGGTGGCGAGCACCAGCTTGCGCCGGCCAGGCGGCGCCGGGCGGATCGCCGCGTCCTGCGCCCTGCCGTCGAGCCCGCCATAGAGCGGCGTGACGTCGACGTCGGCCGGCAGCCGGCCGGACAGCAGCTCCGCCGTGCGCTCGATCTCGCCCTGGCCCGGCAGGAAGGCGAGCACGCTGCCTTTCTCCTCGGCCAGCACCTGCCGGCAGGCGGCGGCCATCGCCTCCTCGATGCGCATGTCGGCCGGCCGCTCGCGGTGGCGCAGCTCGACCGGGAACGCGCGGCCGGCGCTTTCCACCACCGGCGCGTCGCCGAGGAGGCGCGCCACCCGCGCGCCGTCGAGCGTCGCCGACATGACGAGGAGGCGCAGGTCGGGTCGCAGCGCGCCCTGCACGTCGAGCGCCAGCGCCAGCCCGAAATCGCCGTCGAGCGAGCGCTCGTGGAACTCGTCGAACAGCACCGCGGCGATGCCAGGAAGCTCCGGGTCGTCGAGGATCATCCGCGCCAGCACGCCCTCGGTGACGACGAGGATCCGCGTGGTGGCGGAAACGCGGCTTTCCATGCGCAGGGCGTAGCCGACGGTCTGGCCCGCCTCCTCGCCGAGGAGCGCGGCCATGCGCCGGGCGGCCGCGCGTGCCGCCAGCCTGCGCGGCTCGAGGAGCAGGATGCGACCATCCCCGCGCCACGGCTGGTCGAGGAGGGCGAGTGGCACCAGCGTCGTCTTGCCCGCGCCGGGCGGCGCGACGAGCACGGCGCTGTTGCCGTCAGACAGCGTGCGAAGAAGCCGGGGCAGCGCCTCGCTGACGGGCAGGGATGGAAGGACGGTCGTCATGGCGTGCCGGTATGCCCGAAGTCGGGGTCGGCCGCCAGCCGTTCGCCACGCCGCGATACCACTCGATGTAGTAGGCGATGGCGAACTGCGCGCCCACGCCGATCGCGATGATGGTGACGTCGCTCGTCGGCGAGGGGATATGGACCATGCGCCACGCCTGCGCCGCCATCGCCAGCACGGTGCCGAGCACGAAGACCGACAGGCCGTGGCGCCCCATCACCGCCAGCGGGTTGCCGGCCGGCAGGCGGAACAGGCTGGAGATGCGCGGCAGCACCGCGATCAGGTAGGCCGCCGACAGCACGTGCAGCAGCCGCGGCGCTGAGAGATAGGTCTTGTCGAACCCCGTCAACACCGCCGGCAGGCCGAACGAGGTGTCGATACCCCACAGGGGGATCTTCACCCACGCGAACGAGAGCAGCAGGTAGCCCGCCGCGGCGAGCGCGAGAAGCGGGCTCTGCGGCAGCCGGCCGCCCCGCCGCACGTGCAGCGTCGCCGCGATGCCGATGACGAACAGGAACTGCCACGACAGCGGGTTGATGAACCACACGCCGTCGTTGGGGAAGTTCGGCGGCCCGACGCGGAAGATGCCGGCGGCGAGCCACAGCGCGCCCGACGCTGCCACCATCGCGCCGAGGCCGAAGAAGCGGCCGACGAGCAGCAGAACCGGCAGCAGGACGAGCACGACCGCATACATCGACAGGATGTTGTTGTAGCCGAGCTGGTGGCCGAGCGTGACGATGCCGAGAAGGGCTGCGGCGGTATCGTCCATCACCGGGCGGATGTTGATCTGCATCATCAGCTCCGGAACGGCGAAGTGGAGCGAGAAGAAGGCGAAGATGGCGAGGGTGGCCATCGTCGTGCCGAGCTGCGCCAGATAGAGCACGCAGGCGCGCCGCCACATCTTCAGCGTCGTCGCCAGCTCGGCGCCAGACAGGAACTTCGCGCCGTAGGCCAGCCCAGCTGACACGCCGGCGAGCAGCACGAACGCCTCGGCGGCGTCCGAGAAGCCGAAGTTCTTCGTCGTCAGCTGCTCGAGCGGGTTCCGCGGCACGTGGTTGATGAAGATGGTGATGAGCGCCAGGGCCCTCAGGACGTCGATGCGCGTGTCGCGCGCGGCTTTCGCTGGAGTCATGGCTGCTGGAGTCACGGGCAGGGGGGTCATGGGCACTGTCATGCGGATCAAAGTCTCGGGGTGCCGATTCGGTTCCCCGGAGCGGCGCCATTGTTACGTCACGGCGTCTGTTGAGGCCGGCAAAGCGGCCCGCGTGAGGCAAGTACCGGAAATCCCCTGCTTTTCGGCCGCGACATAGCGTCACTTTTTGTGGCGGCGTGTCACGGAGTCGCCCTCTGCGGAGGGTCTTTTCCGTCCGCTGGAGCCAGTTTGGAATCGTTCCAAATCTATTATGAGTTTTCCGGTCATGTTTGTGTTGACTCCTCCGTTGCGAGCAGGCTTTATGGCCTCGCGCGGTGGCGCACCCCTTTGATGTCTGGGCCTTGAACCCGTTCGATTGGAGGCGAGAATGCTCTCTTCATCCCCAGCCGCCCTAGCGGCGCGCCCGCGGCAGGGCCTCGTCTCGGTGGCGAGGCGCAGGTTCGCGTCGGCTTCGCCGCTGCTCGTGACCACGCTGCTCACCGGCGCGATCTTTCTTCTGCCTTCCACGGGCGTGCAGCACGAGGCGCAGGCCTCCGCCGCCGCCGAGGGAATCTCGACCATCATCGCCGTCCACGACTAGTCGACGGCCTAGCCCGGCCTGCCCGCGGGGGCGGCCCAGCGAGTAGGCGCATGCTTGTCTGTCACTGCAACGTGATAACGCAGAAGGAGATCGAGGGCGCGATCCTCGATCTTCTCCAGGCCGACCCCTGGCAGCTCATCGTGCCTGCGAAAGTTTATCACACGCTCAAGAAGCGCGGCCGCTGTTGCGGCTGCTTCCCAAATGTGGTGGAAACGATCATTCGGGTAACCGAGGACTACCACCGCCGTCTCGGCGGGATGGAAGCCGAGATCGTACCATTTCTGGACCGCGTGCGTGGGTTGCGCGGCCAGTACGGGAGCTTGAGCCATGAAGGGCGACGAACGGATCATCGAGCGGCTTAACGAAGCCTTGTTCCTCGAGCTGGGGGCGGTCAACCAGTACTGGTTGCACTATCGCCTGCTCGACGACTGGGGATACGCGAAGCTCGCCAAGAAGGAACGCGCCGAATCCATCGAGGAGATGCACCACGCCGACAGGATCGTGGAGCGCATCATCTTTCTCGAGGGGCATCCGAACCTGCAGAAGGTCGGGCCGCTGCGGATCGGCCAGAACGTCAAGGAAGTGCTGGAGGCGGACCTCGCCGGCGAGTACGACGCCCGCACCTCCTACAAGAAATCGCGCGAGCTGTGCGACGAGCTGGGCGACTATGTCACCATGGCCCTGTTCGACGAGCTGCTGAAGGACGAGGAAGGCCATATCGACTTCCTCGAGACGCAGCTCGACCTGCTCGGCAAGATCGGCGAGGAGCGCTACGGCCTGCTCAACGCCGCCTCGGCCGACGAAGTCGCCTGAGCCTTTTGCAGCCGGCCGGACCCGTCCGGCGCTGCGTGAATGCGACCAGGGAGATACGGGCGGGGCAACGGAATGGCGTTCGTCGGAACGTCGCTGCTCCAGGCCCCGCACCGCAAAACCGGAAACGGCAGGCCGGATGCTCTCCGGCCGGCCGTTTCGTTTGTCGGGACGTCCGGTCAGGCGGCTTCGGGCGGGCGCGCGGGCATGGTGTCCATGGCCACGGCGTGGAGCCTGTCGGACCCGGCCAGCAGGCCGCCGGCCCGCAGCAGCGCGGCGAAGCGGCCCTGGTCGCGCGCCGCCAGCTCGTGGTAGCCGCCCATCTCGACGATGCGGCCCTTGTCCATGAAGATCACGAGGTCGGCGTCGCACACGGTCGAGAGCCGGTGGGCGATGACGAAGGTGGTGCGGCCGGCCCGCAGGCGGTCGATCGCTTCCTTGACTCTGGCCTCCGTCTCGACGTCGAGCGCGCTCGTCGCCTCGTCGAGGACCAGGATGGGCGCGTCCTTGAGCACGGCGCGGGCGATGGCGATGCGCTGGCGCTCGCCGCCCGAGAGCTGGCCGCCGCGCTCGCCGGCGATGGTGTCGTAGCCCTGGCTCTTCGACAGGATGAAGTCCTGCGCCGCCGCCGCGCTCGCCGCCTCGTGCACCTCGTCGTAGCTCGCGTCCTCGCGGCCGAGGCGGATGTTCTCCTCGATGGTGCGGTTGAGCAGGCCGGAATCCTGGAACACGGTGGCGATCTGCGCCCGCAGCGAGGCGCGGGTGATGGTCGACGTGTCGATGCCGTCGATGGTGACCGACCCGGTGTCGGGGTCGAACACGCGCTGCAGCAGGTTGACCAGCGTCGTCTTGCCGGCGCCTGTCGGGCCGACGATGGCGACGGTCTGGCCGGCCTCGACCTTGAAGGTGACGTCGGAGACGCCGGCGCCGGAATCGGGGAAGCGGAAGCTGACGTCGTTGAACGCGACCTCGCCGCGCAGCCGGCCGACGGGCCGGGCCCCAGGCCGCTCGGCGCGCTCGGCGGTCGCGTCCTCCAGCGCGTAGAAC
>JAEZXF010000515.1 GCA_023419995.1 Pseudomonadota bacterium
ACGTCGCCGCCCGGCTCGTGCTCCGTGCGGTCCATCGGCCGCATCTGGGGCACCTGGTCGGCGCGCCCGGCCACCATCGGCCGGATGTACTCGTGGAACAGCTCCTCGGCCGAGAAGACGTCGCGGTCGATCTTCTCCAGCCCGGTCAGCAGGGCGCGGGCGAACACCGAATGCCCGCCGCCGCCGAGGTCCAGCACCGGCTCGGTGCCGCCGGAGGTGATGAGGACGCGCGACTTCGCCTGCGCCATGCGCGCCAGCGTCCGGCTGCGGTCCTCGGCGGTCACCTGCGCCAGCGCGGACGCGCCTTCGCCGCCGCCGCGCAATGCGCCCGAATAGCACGAATCGGAGATCAGGATCACCTTGCGGGCGCGGATGCGCTGGACATGCTCGGTGATGGTCGCGCCGGAAAGATAGTTGTAGGGCCGCGTCGCGTCGACCGGCACCCAGGCCGCGTTCGCGGTGCGCTCGTCGTAGACGCCGTGGCCGGCATAGTAGATGAGCACGGTGTCGTTCTCGCCCGCGACCTGGCCGAGCGTGTAGAGCGCGTCCTCGATCCGGTCCTTGCCGGCGTCGACCAGCAGCAGCGGCAGGCTCTCGCCTTCGGAGAAGCGCAGCTCGGTCTCGAAGCCGTAGCGTCCCGCGAGGACGGACTGCAGCGCCTCCGCGTCGGCCACCGGCGTCTGCAGCGAGGCGAAGCCCGTCTCCGGCAGGTAGTCCTTGTTGGCGATGATGAGCGCGAAGCGCCGGCCGTCGTTCTCGAACTTCTTGACGTCGCCGTCGTAGACGAGCTCGAGCGGCGGCATCAGGTGGATCTCGTTGTCGGCGGTCAGCCCGGTTACGCTGATCGTGTTGACGCCGGCCCGCAGGTTGACCTTGGCGGAGAAGCGGCCGTCGCGCGAGAGCGCCGCCGGCTGGCCCTCGACCAGAACCGCGCGCGCCGGTGCGTGCCACTCGACCACCCCGACGATCTCCAGCTGCGGCACCTCGACGATGCGGGCGCCGCGGGTGACGGAGGGGCTGAGGATGCGGATCGTGTCCGTCCGCTGCGCGCCGTCCGCCGCGCCGGCGAAGACGCGCATGTCGGCGTTCGTCGCCTCGATCCGGTGGGTCTGGCGCCACCGCCTATCCGTATCGGCCGAGGCGATCCGGTTGAGGCCGGCGCTGACGTCGCGCACCGTCGCCTCGCGGTTTTCCAGCAGGGCCTGGGCGACGCGGAAGGTGAAGAGGCCGTACTTGACCTTCTCGCCGCCGACGTCGAACGAGGCCTCGATCGAGGGGTTCTCGTCGATCGAGGAGTAGAAGACGGCGAGCTCGCCGGCGTCGCGGCTCAGGCGCGAGCGCTTCCGGTCGGCCTCGTCCGGAGCGGCGCCGGACGCGCTGCCGACGTCGATGCTCCAGAACGCGTCGGAGACGGCGATGTGCCGGTTGAGCACGTCGGCCGTGGACGCATAGCAGGTGTCCAGCACGAGCGTGACGTCGGCGCGGTGGTTCCTGAACAGCGTCACCAGCTCGGCGACGTCGTCGCCGGTCAGCACTTCAAAGGAGCGCAGCTTTCCGTCCGCGATCTCGCCGGAGCCGTTGAGGAAAAGGGTGATGCCGGAATTGAGGTACCACTGCGTCGCGTCGGTCAGGCCGCGAAGTGCGCTGAGATCCGCCTCGACCCGGTCGCCCAGCATCGCGCGCGCCGCAGAAAGCACCTCGTCGAGCGGCCTGCCGCGCGGGCTGTCCCCGCCGCCGCCGACCGCATCCCGCACGATCGTCTTCGAGACGAGCGCGGTTCCGCCGTAATGGACGAAGACCTTGTCGTTGCATTCGAGGCGCGAAAGGATGGTCCAGGCCGCCTCGACGATGGCTTCGCGGGCGGCCCCGTCGCCGACGAGCGCGAAGATGTCCTCCTTCGCCGCGCCGAGCGTCTCGAGCGTGGAAGCCAGCAGGTGCACGTCGTTGTCGGGGCCGGCGAGCCGCATGTTGTCGGGGCCGGGGTCGCTCGCGCCGACGAGCAGGCCGAAGATGCGCGGGGTGTGGCCGGCGGCGCACGCTTCGGCCGGAAGCGGCATGCTGCGGCCGTGGAACAGCGGCCGGAGCGTGCCTTCGGCGACGCCGGCGAGGCGAGCGTTGAAGAACTCCAGCTCCTCGACGAGGCGGGCTGCCCTGCCTGCCGCGGCATCGGCGCTGTTCAGGAGAGTGGCGCCGGCATGCGCAGCCCCGGCGGAAAGAAACTGCATGACGAACAGCACGGCTGCCCATCTTGCCACGGCATGTCGCATCGCTTCGACCCCTAGCCCTACTGTCCCGACCGGCATCATCCTTCGCACGGATAGTGGCAAAGCTTTGTCGCCCGTGACAAGTCGCCGCGCATCGGTCCCGGCGCGGGCGGCGGCGCGAAGCGGCAATCGCCGTCGCAAACAGCGCAGGAGGTGGCGGTGGCTTTTGGCTAGTGGTACACCGTCGCATGGTCGCGGGGCGCCCGCCCGGCGACGAGGACAGGACGCCACGCAGCCGGAGCAGCAGCGCATGCGCAAGTATTCCGCCTTCGCCATCGCCCGCGAGGCGCTTCGCGGCCACAAGGGCTGGGAGGCGCAGTGGCCCTCGCCGCAGCCGAAGAAGGAATACGAGGTGGTGATCGTCGGGGCCGGCGGCCACGGCCTCGCCACCGCCTACTATCTCGCCAAGGAGCACGGCATCACCGACGTGGCGGTGGTGGAGAAGGGCTGGCTCGGCGGCGGCAACACCGGCCGCAACACCACCATCATCCGCTCGAACTACCTCTACGACGAATCGGCGGCGATCTACGACCACGCCGTGAAGCTGTGGGAGGGCCTGTCGCAGGACCTCAACTACAACGTCATGTATTCGGCGCGCGGCGTGATGATGCTCGCCCACAACGTCCACGACGTGCAGGTGCTGAAGCGCCACGTCCACGCCAACCGGCTGAACGGCGTCGACAACGAGTGGCTGACGCCGGAGGAGGCGAAGGCGTTCTGCCCGCCGCTCAACATCTCGAAGGGTGCGCGCTATCCGGTGATGGGCGCGGCGCTCCAGCGGCGCGGCGGCACCGCCCGTCACGACGCCGTCGCCTGGGGCTATGCGCGCGGGGCGGCCGACCGCGGCGTCGACATCATCCAGAACTGCGAGGTCACCGGCATCCGCCGCGCCCGCGAGGGCCAGGTGCTCGGCGTCGAGACGACGAAGGGCTTCATCGGCGCGAAGAAGATCGGCGTCGTCGCGGCCGGCCACTCCTCCGTCGTCATGCAGATGGCCGGCGTGCGCATGCCGCTCGAAAGCTACCCGCTGCAGGCGCTGGTGTCGGAGCCGATCAAGCCGGTGGTGCCGTGCGTGGTGATGTCGAACACCGTCCACGCCTACATCTCGCAGTCGGACAAGGGCGAGCTGGTGATCGGCGCCGGCACCGACCAGTACACTTCCTATTCGCAGACCGGCGGCCTGCACATCATCGAGCACACGCTCGACGCGATCTGCGAGATGTTCCCGGTGTTCACCCGCATGAAGATGCTGCGCTCGTGGGGCGGCATCGTCGACGTGACGCCGGACCGCTCGCCGATCCTGGCCAGGACGCCGGTTCCGGGCCTCTACGTCAATTGCGGCTGGGGCACGGGCGGCTTCAAGGCCACGCCCGGCTCCGGCCACGTCTTCGCCCACACCATCGCGCGCGACGAGCCGCATGCGATCAACGCGCCGTTCACGCTGGAGCGCTTCCGCAGCGGCCGGCTGATCGACGAGGCGGCGGCGGCCGCCGTGGCGCACTGATGATGAAGGCGTTCGCCCTCGGCGCGGGCCTCCTGCTGGCGGGCGGAGCGTCGGCCCTTTCCTTCCCGGAAATGGAGATCGGCCAGGGCGACACCGCGCATGAGTGGCCGTTCTCGGTCGAGCGCGGCAAGCTGACCTGCGTCGCCATGCAGGGACGGGAGACGGTCCTGTTCTCCGAGCCGTGGAGCACCGACGTGCCGCAGGAATTGGGCAACATGACGCCGCCGCGCAGTGTTATCGTCTCGACCAACCCGTTCGCGCTGATGGCCTCGATCGAGGATCGCGCGCTCTACCTGCCGTTCGACGGCCTCGAGACGCTGATCCGCCGTCTGGCGCCGTTCGAGACGCTGGGGCGGCGTCTGTGCGCGCAGGAGAGGGGCGCCGGCGCGCCGCAGGGCAGGGTCCGGCTCGCCGGCGAGCGCGGGCTGTTTCACGTCCCTTCCTCGGAGGACGACTTCCGCATCCAGCGCATCGACAGGACCGGCGGCGAGAAGGACTGGCCGTTCTCCGTCGACAGCGGCTACCTGATGTGCGTCTGGCTGATGGGCGAGCGCACGGTCTATTTCGCCGACCGGCTGCGCGAGGAGGACGAGGACGAGACGCCGCGCGTGGTGGTCGTGTCCACCAACCCGTTCGATCTCGCCTTCGTCAACATCGGCGCCAACGACCTCTTCAGGCCGGTCGACGGCCTCGAGCAGCTCATCGTGCGCGTGGCGCCCTATGCCAGCCTCGGCCGGCGGCTGTGCGATCAGCCGCGCGGCAGCGACATCGGCCCCGGCGAATTGTAGGAGAAGGAACAGGGAATGCTTCTCATCCGCTGCCCCTATTGCGAGGAAGACCGGCCGGAACTGGAGTTCCGCCATGCGGGCGAGGCGCATCTGGTGCGCCCGACCGCCGCCGACGAGGTCGACGACGAGACGTTCGAGGCGTTCCTGTTCCTGCGTGACAACCCGAAGGGGCGCACCTTCGAGCGCTGGCGGCACGTGCACGGCTGCGGCCGGTTCTTCAATGCCGTCCGCGACACGGTGAGCGACCGGTTCGTCGTCACCTACAAGGCCGGCGAGGCGAGGCCGGAGCTGGAAGGAGAAGGCGCATGAACGGTTCCTTCCGCATCGCCGGCAAGGGCCGGCTGACGCCGGCGCGCGTGGCGCGCTTCTCGTTCGACGGACGCAACCTCGCCGGGCTCGAAGGCGACACGCTGGCCTCGGCGCTCCTCGCCAACGGCGTGCACCTGATGGCCCGCTCGTTCAAGTATCACCGGCCGCGCGGCGTGTTGTCGGCGGGCTCCGAGGAGCCGAGCGCGCTGGTCGGCGTCCGCCGCGACGCCGGGCGCGTGACGCCCAACGTGCGCGCGACCGTGCAGGAGCTCTATGACGGGCTGGAAGCGGTGTCGCAGAACCGCTGGCCCTCGCTCGGCTTCGACGTCGGCGCGCTCAACAGCCTCGGCGCGCCGTTCTTCTCGGCCGGCTTCTACTACAAGACCTTCATGTGGCCGAAGGCGGCATGGAAGCACCTCTACGAGCCGGTGATCCGCGCCTCGGCCGGCCTCGGCACGGCGCCGAAGGAACCCGATCCCGACCGCTACGCCGCGCGCTACGCCCATTGCGACGTGCTGGTGGTCGGCGCGGGCGCGGCCGGGCTCGCCGCGGCGCTCGCCGCCGCCGAGACGGGCGTGCGCGTCATCCTCGCCGACGAGCAGCCGCAGACGGGCGGCGCGCTGTGCCACGAGAGCGGCGCGCGGATCGAGGGCGAGGACGGCTGGGCATGGGCGCAGGCGGCGACGGCCCGGCTGCGCGCCATGGACAACGTCCGCGTGCTGACCCGCACCACGGCGTTCGGCTACTATGCGCAGAACCTCGTCGGCCTTGCTGAGCGCGTCACCGACCATCTCGCGACACCCTTGCCCGACCTGCCGCGCGAGCGGCTCTGGAAGGTGCGGGCGAGGCGCGTCGTCATCGCCACCGGCGCGATCGAGCGGCACATGGTGTTCTCGGGCAACGACCGGCCGGGCATCCTGCTGGCCTCGGCCGCGCGGACCTACCTCAACCAGCACGGCGTCGCCGTCGGCCGGCGCGTCGGCGTCTACACCGCCTGCGATTCCGCCTACTACGCCGCGCTCGACCTCAAGCGGGCCGGCGTCGACATCGCCGCCATCGTCGACCAGCGCGACAACCCGCAGGGGCCGGCGGTGGACGAGGCGAGGGCGCTGGGCATCGAGGTGCATCCGGGCCGCGTCGTCACCCATGCCTCGGGGCGCATGCGCGTCTCCTCCATCGCCGTCGAGCCGAAGGCCGGGGGGGCGGCGCGCACCGTCCGCGTCGACGCGCTCGTCACCTCGGCCGGCTGGACGCCGTCGCTGCACCTGTTCTCGCAGTCGCGCGGCAAGGTCGCGTTCGACGTCGCCGGCAAGCGCTTCCTGCCGGGCGAGGCGGTGCAGGACTGCGTCTGCGTCGGCGCGTGCAACGGCACCGACGATCTCGACGACGCCGTGGCCGTGGCCGGGGCGGCCGGCCACGCCGCGGCGAGGGCCGCGGGCGTCAAGGCCGGAAAGGCGCCGGCGCGGCCGAGGGTCGACGCGGCCGAGAGCATGTCCGGCGGCGTGCTCGGCGACGCGCCGGGCTCGGACGGCAGGATGGCGTTCGTCGATTTCCAGAACGACGTCACCGCCAAGGACATCCGCCAGGCGGTGCGCGAGGGCATGCGCTCGATCGAGCACGTCAAGCGCTTCACCACCAACGGCATGGCGACCGATCAGGGCAAGACGTCCAACCTGCACGGGCTGGCGATCGCCGCCGAAGCGCTGGGCAAGCCGGTGCCGGAGGTCGGGCTGACGACGTTCCGCCCGCCCTACACGCCGGTCACCTTCGGCACCGTCGTCGGCCATGCGCGCGGGCCGCTGTTCGATCCCGCCCGGCGCACGGCGATCCACCCGTGGGCGCAGGCGAACGGCGCGGTGTTCGAGGATGTCGGCCAGTGGAAGCGGGCATGGTACTTCCCCCGGCCGGGCGAGGACATGCACGCGGCCGTCAACCGCGAATGCCGCACGGTGCGGCAGGCGGCGGGCATCTTCGACGCCTCGACGCTCGGCAAGATCGAGGTGGTGGGGCCGGACGCGGCCGCCTTCCTCGAGCTCCTCTACACCAACCCGTGGAAGAAGCTCGAGACCGGACGCTGCCGCTACGGCGTGATGCTGCGCGAGGACGGCTTCATCTACGACGACGGCGTGGTCGGCCGGCTGGCGGAGGACCGCTTCCACGTCACCACCACGACCGGGGGTGCTGCCCGCGTCCTCCACCACATGGAGGACTATCTCCAGACCGAGTTCCCCGGCCTCAAGGTCTACCTGACCTCGGTGTCGGAGCAGTGGGCGGTGATCGCCGTGCAGGGGCCGAAAGCGCGCGACATCGTCGCGCCGCTCGTCGAGGGCATCGACGTCTCGGACGCGGCGATGCCGCACATGTCGGTGCGCGAGGGCAAGGTGTGCGGCGTGCCGGCGCGGCTGTTCCGCATGTCGTTCACCGGCGAACGCGGCTACGAGATCAACGTCCCGGCCGACTACGGCCAGGCGGTGTGGGAAGCGGTGTGGGCCGAGGGGCGGAAGCACGGCGCCTCTCCCTACGGCACAGAGGCGATGCACGTGCTGCGGGCCGAGAAAGGGTACATCATCGTCGGGCAGGAGACAGACGGCACCGTGACGCCGGACGATGCCGGCCTCACATGGGCCATCGGCAAGGCCAAGGCCGACTTCGTCGGCAAGCGCGGCCTGATGCGGCCCGACCTCGTGGCGCCGGGGCGCAGGCAGCTCGTCGGCCTGGCGACGAAGGATCCGAAAACCGTGCTCGAGGAAGGCGCGCAGGTCGTCGCCAGCGCCGGCGGCACGATCCCGATGCCGATGATCGGCCACGTCACCTCCTCCTACTGGTCGGAGAATTGCGGCCGCTCGATCGCGCTGGCGC
>JAEZXF010000520.1 GCA_023419995.1 Pseudomonadota bacterium
CCGAAGGCCTGCTGCCGGAAACCGTCGAGTTCCTCAAGGATCAGGGCGGCATCTATCTGAACGGCGCCCTGCATCATCCCCATCCGTCCTTCACCGACGGCACCTATGACGGCCGCTATCTCTATGCCAACGACAAGGCCAACACGCGCGTCTGCCGCATCCGTCTCGACGTGATGAAGTGCGACAAGATCATCCAGCTGCCGAACCAGCACACGGTGCACGGCCTGCGCGTGCAGAAGTACCCGCGCACCGGCTACGTGTTCGCCAACGGCGAGGACGGCGTGCCGATCCCGAACGACGGCTCGGTGCTCGACGACAAGACGAAGTACCACTCCGTCTTCTCGGCCATCGACGGCGACACGATGGAAGTCGCCTGGCAGGTGATCGTCGACGGCAACCTCGACAACGTCGCCGCCGCCTACCAGGGCAAGTACGCCTTCTCGACCTGCTACAACTCGGAAGAGGGCGTCAACCTCGCCGAGATGATGGCGGCCGAGCAGGACTGGGTCGTGATCTTCAACCTCAAGCGCATCGAGGAAGCCGTCGCCAAGGGCGAGTTCACCGAGATGGGCGGCGTGCCGGTGGTCGACGGACGCAAAGGTTCGCCCTTCACCCGCTACGTGCCGATCGCCAACGGCCCGCACGGCATGAACACCGCACCTGACGGCATCCACATCGTCGCCAACGGCAAGCTGTCGCCGACGGTGACGGTGATGGACGTTCGCACCTTCGACGACCTGTTCGACGACAAGATCGGCCCGCGCGACACGGTCGTCGCCGAGCCGGAGCTGGGCCTCGGGCCGTTGCACACCGCCTTCGACGGCCGCGGCAACGCCTACACGACGCTGTTCATCGACAGCCAGATCGTCAAGTGGAACATCGACGACGCCATCCGCGCCTACAAGGGCGAGGCCGTCGATCCGATCCGCCAGAAGCTCGACGTCCAGTACCAGCCGGGCCACAACCACACGTCGATGGGCCAGACGAAGGAGGCCGACGGCAAGTGGCTGCTGTCGCTCAACAAGTTCTCCAAGGACCGCTACCTGAACGTCGGCCCGCTCAAGCCGGAGAACGACCAGTTGATCGACATCTCCGGCGACGAGATGAAGCTGGTGCACGACAACCCGACCTTCGCCGAGCCGCATGACGCCACGATCGTCCACCGCTCGAAGATCGACCCGGTGCACGTCTGGGACCGCGAGGATCCGTTCTTCGCCGATGCCGTGGCGCAGGCGAAGGCCGACGGCGTCGACCTCGAGTTCGACAACGAGGTGATCCGCGACGGCAACAAGGTGCGCGTCTACATGACCTCGGTGGCTCCGGCCTTCGGCCTGGAGTCGTTCTCGGTCAAGCAGGGCGACGAGGTCACGGTCTACGTCACCAACCTCGACGAGGTCGAGGACCTGACGCACGGCTTCTGCATCGTCAACTACGGCATCAACTTCGAGGTCGGGCCGCGCGCCACAGCGTCAGCGACCTTCACCGCGGACAGGGCCGGCGTCTTCTGGGTCTACTGCTCGTGGTTCTGCCATGCCATGCACATGGAGATGAAGGGCCGCATGTTCGTCGAGCCGCAGGGTGCATGACGACATGGCGCTTTCGAGCACCATAACGACAATCGCGATGGCGGCCCTTGCGGCCGCCCTCGTGGCGTCTCCCGCGGCGGCGAAGACGGTTTCCGTCCCCGCCGGCGCGGGAAAGAGCTTGCAGATGTTCCTCGACCTCGCCCAGCCGGGCGACGTCCTGCGGCTGTCGCCGGGCCGCCATGAAGGCCCGATCACGATCTCGACCGCCATGACGGTGGAAGGCGAGCCGGGCGCGGAAATCGTCGGCAACGGAAAAGGCAGCGTCGTCACCGTGACGGCTCCCGGAGCCGTGGTCCGCGGCGTGACGGTCAGAGGCTCGGGAACGAACATCCCCACGCTCGACTCCGGCATCTTCCTCGACCGCGGCGCCAAGGGCGCGATGGCCGAAGACAACGAGGTCATCGGCAACCTCTACGGCATCTACATTCAGGGCGCCGACGACGCGCTGGTGCGCAACAACCGCATCGAGGGGATACGCGAGGGCCGCTCCGCCGAAGCGGGCAACGGCGTGCACGTTTGGAACGCGCCGGGCGCGAAGGTGATCGGCAACGACATCAGCCTCGGCCGCGACGGCATCGCGACCATGGCAAGCCGCCTGAACGTCTTCTCGGGCAACCGCTTCAGCAACCTGCGGTTTGCCATCCACTACATGTACACCAACGACAGCGAGATCAGCGACAACGTCTCGACGGGCAACTCCGTCGGCTATGCGATCATGTTCTCGGATCGCCTGACCATCACCGGGAACGTCTCCAACGGCGATCGGGACCACGGATTGCTGCTGAACACGGCAAAGGGATCGCGCATCGCCGGCAACATCGTCGTCGGCCGCATGCAGCCCCTGTCGCGCTGGATCATGGCCGGCCGGCGCGACGACGGCCACGGCGTGCCCATGGACGGCGGCGCGGCGATCGTCGACGCCTCCGGCATGCGGCTCGGGCCGGACAAGTGCGTCTTCATCTACAATACCAACCGCAACGAGTTCAGGGACAACTGGTTCGAGAACTGCTCGATCGGCATCCACTTCACCGCCGGCTCCGAAGGCAACCGCATGAGCGGCAACGCCTTCATCAACAACCGCAACCAGGTGAAGTATGTCGGCACCCGCTATCTCGACTGGTCCGTGGACGGGCGCGGCAATTTCTGGAGCGACAACCCCGCCTTCGACCTCAACGGCGACGGTATCGCCGACAGCCCCTATCGCCCCAACGATCTCGTCGACCGCGTGCTGTGGACCGCGCCGCAGGCCAAGATCCTGATCAACAGCCCCGCGGTGCAGGTGATCCGCTGGGCGCAGAGCCAGTTTCCCGCCATTCTGCCGGGAGGCGTGGTCGACAGCCGCCCTCTCATGGCCCCGCCCCAGCCCCTGTCCCAATCGAGGACGCAGATAGAATGACATCGACCATCCAGCTCGAAGGCGTCTCGAAATCCTTCGGCCCGATCCAGGCCGTCAGGGACGTCTCGTTCTCGCTCGGTGAAGGCGAGATCGTCGCGCTCGTCGGCCACAACGGCGCCGGCAAGACCACGCTCATCAAGATGATGCTCGGCCTGATCCGCCCGACCGCAGGCACCGTCCGCATGCTGGGCGAGGACCCCGCGACCGGCCTGGCCGAGGTGCGCACCCGGCTCGGCTATCTTCCGGAGAACGTCTCGTTCAACCCGGCGCTGACCGGAACCGAGACGCTCAATTTCTATTCCGCCCTGAAGCGCACGGGGCGCGGGCAGATCAGGGGGCTGCTCGAACGCGTCGGTCTGGCCGGAGCGGCCGACCGGCGCGTGCGCACCTATTCCAAGGGCATGCGCCAGCGCCTCGGCCTCGCCCAGGCGCTGCTCGGCCAGCCGAAGGTGCTGCTGCTCGACGAGCCGACGACCGGCCTCGATCCCGCCTCGCGGCGCGACTTCTACGCGTTCGTCGACGAGCTGCGCGATTCCGGCTCGACCATCCTCCTGTCCTCGCACGCGCTGTCGGAGCTCGAGGGCCGCGCCGACCGCGTCATCATCATGGGCCGCGGCGTCAAGGTGGCGGATGGCACGCTGGACGAGCTGCGCGGCCTCGCCCGGCTGCCGACGCGCATCCGCATCCGCTTCCCCGACGGCGAGGAGCGCCGGCGCGAGGAACTGAGCGGCTGGCGCCCGATCAACGGCCACATGCTGGAGATCGACGCAGCGCCCGAGGACAAGGTCTGGCTGCTCGACGCCGCCATCCGCTCCGGCATCCGCGACCTCGACGTCACGCCGCCGACGCTCGACGAGCTCTACGCCCACTTCCAGGACACCGAGCGGGAGGCCGGCCGATGAGCACGATCCTCGTCATCGCGGAAAAGGAGATCCGCGAGGGCCTGCGCAACCGCTGGGTGCTCGCCACCACGCTGCTTCTGGCGACGTTGGCGCTGTCGCTGACCTTCCTCGGCAGCGCGCCGACCGGCAATGTCGGCGCGAGCGCGCTCGACGTCGTCATCGTCAGCCTGTCGAGCCTGTCGGTGTTCCTCGTGCCGCTGATCGCGCTGCTGATCTCGCACGACGCGGTGGTCGGCGAGGCCGAGCGCGGCACCATGCTGCTGCTCCTGTCCTATCCGGTGGCGCGCTGGCAGGTCATCTTCGGCAAGTTCGTCGGCCATCTCGCCATCCTCGCCTTCTCGACGCTGGTCGGCTACGGCATCGCCGCCGCGGCCCTCGCCTTCACCGGCGGCGACATCGGCCGCGAGAGCTGGTCCGCCTTCGCCTCGCTCATCGGCTCGTCGGTGCTGCTCGGCGCGGTCTTCATCGCCATCGGCTACCTCGTCAGCACGCTCGTCGGCGAGCGCGGCACCGCCGGCGGCATCGCCATCGGCATCTGGCTGGTCTTCGTCCTCATCTACGACATGGCGCTGCTCGGCCTGCTGGTGGTCGACCAGGGCCGCACCGTGACCGGCGGGATGCTGAACGTCCTCCTGCTGCTCAACCCGACCGACGCCTACCGCCTCATCAATCTCGGCGGCGCAGCCGGCGCCATCTCCGGCATGGGCGGCGTGGCCGACATCGCCACGCTCGCGCCGGCCGCGCTTCTCGCCGCGCTGGCCGCCTGGGCGATCGTGCCGCTCGCGGCCGCGATCCTCGTCTTCTCAAGGAGAGAGCTATGATCCGGTCGCTCCTGTCCGCCCCGCTCCTCGTCGCGCTCGCCCTCTTCGCCGGCTGCTCTCAGCAGGAGGAGGTGGCGATGCCCGATCCGTTCACCCTCGACGCCCAGGCCATCGGCCGCTACTGCGGCATGAACGTGCTGGAGCACGAGGGCCCCAAGGGCCAGATCATCCTGACCCGCATTCCCGAGCCGATCTGGTTCTCCTCGGCACGCGACGCGGTCGCCTTTACCCTGCTGCCGGACGAGCCGAAGAACATCGCCGCCATCTACGTCTCCGACATGGCGGTCGCGGCGAGCTGGGAGCAGCCCGGCGCCGACAACTGGATCGACGCGAAGACGGCCTTCTTCGTCCTCGGCAGCGGCCAGCGCGGCGGCATGGGCACGGCCGAGACGGTGCCGTTCTCGACCGAGGCCGCGGCGCGCGCCTTCGCCGTGGCAATTGGCGGCGAGGTGGTGCGCTTCGCCGACATCCCGCTCGACTACGTGCTGGGCGGGGCCGACGAGGACGACGACCCGGATGCCGCGCCCGTCGGCGCGATCGAGCCGCACGGCAGCCATTGAGGCCGCGGCACGCCATGCCCGCCCCTGTCGCCCGCCGCCGCTTCATCGGCATCTCGGCCGCCGCCGCCGGCCTCGCCCTGCTACCGTTCGGCGGGGCCGCCCGCGCCGAGGCGGAAGCCGTGCGCTGGCACGGACGGGCGCTGGGCGCGGCGGCAGAGCTGATCGTCCATCACCACGACCGGGCACGGGCCGAGCGCCTCGTCGCCCGCGCGGCGACCGAGATCGCCCGGCTGGAGCGCATCTTCAGCCTCTACATGCCGGACTCCGCGCTTTCGACGCTGAACCGGCAGGGCGCGCTCGCCACGCCGCCGCCCGAGCTGGTCGACCTGCTCGGCATATGCCGTTCCGTCTGGGCCCTCACCGACGGCCTCTTCGATCCCACCGTCCAGCCGCTGTGGCGCGCCTATGCCGACCACTTCGCCGCGCCGGGAGCCGATCCCGCCGGCCCCTCGCCGGAGGCGGTCGCGCGGGCGCTGGCCCTCGTCGGCTTCGACAGGGTGGGCTTCAACCGCGACCGCGTCGCCTTCGCCACGCCCGGCATGGCGCTGACGCTCAACGGCATCGCGCAGGGTTTCGTCACCGACCGCATCGTCGAGCTGATGCAGGCCGGCGGCGCGGCCGGCACCCTCGCCGACATCGGCGAGATCCGGGCGCAGGGCCGCCGCCCCGACGGCTCGCCCTGGCGCGTCGGCATCGCCGGCGAGGAAGGCGGGATCGAGCTCGTCGACCGCGCGATCGCCACCTCGGCGCCGGGCGGGTTCCGCTTCGCCGGCGAGGATTCGCCCGGACACATCATCGATCCGCGCAGCGGCGCGACGCCCGCCCTGCACCGGAGCGTCAGCGTCCTCGCCCCCGAGGCCGCGACCGCCGACGCGCTCGCCACCGCCTTCTGCCTGATGACGACGGAGCGGATCGAGGCGCTCGTCCGATCCCTGCCCGGCATCGACGTCCGCATCTCCTGACGCGGTCCATCGCGGAAGATGGCGGCTCCGCGGGGCCCGACGTCTCTCGCGCGGCCCCGAACCGGCCAGCCTTGCAAATCGGCCTCTTGCATCCGTGGATATTTGCGCTATCCTGAGAGGATAGACAAGAAATCCCCACGGATCGTCCCTTGCCACGCAAGTATTGGTTTCATCCCTGCTTTCCCGGGAGCCGCGTCAGGTTTTTGAACCACGCGGGCTGTCTCATCACGCGCATCTAGCCCTGGCGCGGCCGCGAGGCCGTCGACCGGGGGCCGGAAATCC
>JAEZXF010000358.1 GCA_023419995.1 Pseudomonadota bacterium
TTGGTCAGCTCCGGATTGGCCAGCATCGCCGCCATCGCCTTGGCCGGGTCGAGCACCTCGGTCGTCTCGATCACCACCGTCGAGGCGGCGTCGAACGCGGCCCGGGCGCGCGGGCCGAGATCGACCACGCGCGGGTCGGAAAGATGCATGGTGCCGAACAGGTAGGACGGCGCCGCGCCCTCCTTCTCGATCTTCCACAGCACCCCCTTGCCGTTCTTCACTCCGGCGGCCTCGGCGCGGATTCCCGCGAGCTTCGCCGGGTCGTCGCGGGCGATCTGCGCCAGGAGGTTCTCGCCCGTGCAGGCGACCGGCGCGCCCTGGGCGCGCGCCTGCGAGACGCCGGCGAGCAGCGCGGCCAGGAAGGCGAGGAAGAACAGGAGGTTGAGCGCGGCGAGCAGCCTGAGCGACAGCTCCGCGGCGCGCCCGGCAAAGACGGCAGCGTGTTTCATGGGCCGCAGTCTAGCGGCGAAGTGCGGCCAAACCGTTAAGCGCCAAACCGTCAGGCGGAGGCGCCGGGTCCGCCGCGGCCGCGCCGCTCACATCCGCACGCCGGGCAGGCGGCTCGCCTGCGCCACCCAGTCGGCGAATTGCGCCTCGTCGAACGCCTCGCCCTCGTGGATGTGGAGGTAGCGCACCTCCGCCTGCTTCGAGGTGACCGGCGGGACCGGGTCGAGCGACGTGCCGCGGAAGAACGCCACCTTGATGTACCGGGTCATGCAGTGGAAGCTGAGGAACCAGACGCCTTCCTCGACGCCGTAGAACGGCGAGTTCCATTTCACCGCCTTGCGGACGCCGGGCACCGTGCGCGCGACGATCGCGTCCACGCGGCGGCCGGCCTCGCTTTTCCAGCCCGGCATGGCGGCGAGATAGGCCTCGACCGGCGCGTCGCCGTAGCCTTTGGCGATCTGCGGGTTGCCCCCGGACAGGAGCACCGGCTCGCCGGCCGGTCTTGCCTGCGTGTCGGCGGGTTCTCTGGCCATCGGGATGCCTTTCTACGCTCGCGGGTGCGCGGCGTCGTAGATGTCGAGCAGCCGCGCGGTATCGACGCCGGTATAGATCTGCGTGGTGGAAAGACTGGCGTGGCCGAGAAGTTCCTGGATGGTGCGCAGGTCGCCGCCGCCGGCGAGGAGATGCGTGGCGAAGGAATGGCGCAGCGCATGCGGCGTCGCCGTGTCCGGCAGGCCGAGCGCGGCGCGCAGCCGCTGCATCTCGCGCTGAAGGATGGCCGGCTGCAGCGGCCCGCCGCGCGCGCCGCGGAACAGCGGCTCCCCGGCACCGAGATGGTATGGGCAGAGCCGGCGATACTCGGCCACGGCGCGCAGGGCCGCCGGCAGCACCGGCACCAGCCGCGTCTTGCCGCCCTTGCCGGTGACGCGCAGCATCGTCTCGCCCGCCTCCGAAAGGGCGTCGCCCGGGAGTCCCAGCGCCTCGGAGATGCGCAGGCCGCTTGCGTAGAGCAGCGTCAGCGCGGCGGCGTTGCGCGCCGCGATCCACGGCTCCTCGGCAAGCTGCCCGTCGGCCGAGACGACCTTCTTCGCGTCCGACGCGGTCAGCGGCCGGGGCAGCGACTTCGGCTGCTTCGGCGCGCGCATCGCCCCGGCGCCGGCGGCGTTGACCAGCCCGCGCCGTTCGAGGAAGCGCAGGAAGGACCGGATGCCGGCGAGCCCGCGCCCGAGCGAGCGTGGGCCCGCACCGTCCTTGCGCCGCCGGGCGAGGAAGGCGCGCAGGTCGACGGGCTTCAGCGCCGCGATGTCGGCGATGCCGGGCGCGCCGCCATTGTGGCCGGTCATGAAATGCAGGAACTGGCGCGTGTCGCGCTCGTAGGCATCGACCGTCAGCGGCGACAGCCGCCGCTCGGCGGCCAGCGCGGCGAGCCATTCGGCCCGCGCCTTCTGCAGGTCGGGCCGGGCGGGAATGAGGAACTGCTCCATCCCGCCACTGTGCCGGACCATGGTTAGCGAGAGGTGAAGACGCCTTCAAAAGATCCGGAAGCCGGCCGCAGGCCGAGCCCGCGACGGCGGGCCGCCGGTCGTCCGGCGCCCCCGCGGAGGGCCAGCCGCCCCCGGCGGCGGTGCGGCCCGGGAGCGACATCATTGAATCCCGCAGGCGCCGCCGCTAGAGACAGGCGATGACAAAGCTGCAAAATCCGGTCCAGATGGCGACGATCGGTGCGCCGCACGGCGTCCGCGGCGAGGTGCGGGTCAGGACCTTCACCGGCGACCCGATGGCGCTCGGCGACTACGGCCCGCTGCGCGACGCCGAGGGCCGCACCTACACGGTGGCCGCCCTGCGCCCGGCGAAGACCGTGCTGGTGGTCCGCTTCAGGGAGATCGCCAGCCGCGAGGCGGCCGAGGCCGCGACCGGCACCGCGCTTTATATCGACCGCTCGGCCCTGCCCGACGACCTCGACGAGGACGAGTTCTACCATGCCGACCTGATCGGCCTCGCCGTGCGCGACGGAACCGGGGCCGAGATCGGCAAGGTGGTGGCGATGCAGAACTTCGGCGGTGGCGACCTCGTCGAGATCGCGCTTTCCGGCAGGAAGACGGTGATGGTGCCGTTCACGCTCGCCGCCATTCCCGAAATCTCCGTCGAGGGCGGCTTCATCCGCGTCGACCCCGTAGCGGCAGGCCTGGTCGAGGAGGAAGCCGGGCCGGGCGAGGACGGGGCATGACCTTCCGCGCCACGGTGCTCACCCTCTATCCCGAGATGTTTCCCGGCAGCCTCGGCCTTTCGCTCGCCGGCAAGGCGCTCGATGCAGGCG
>JAEZXF010000525.1 GCA_023419995.1 Pseudomonadota bacterium
TGGTGGCCCCGGTTCCGCGTATCGGTGACGCGACCGGGCCGCTTCCGAGGGGACGGCCCGCCCGGCATCCGGGTGCTGGCCGGATGCCGGGTCCCTTTCTCCGACGTGTATGACGGCGTGCGAACAAAGGACGCATTGCGCGGCCTTGCATGGCATGGCCGGCTTGTGAGAATGTGCGCGCACTTGTGGCATGGACCGGTCCGCAACATCTGCATGCCATGCCTCGCCGACGCCAGGAGGGATATGCGAAGGTGAGCCGCCTCGACCGTTCGCTCATTGCGACCTTGCCGTTGTTCAACGGGGTGTCGGCCGACGAGCTCGACCGCATCCTGCAGAACGCCCGCTCGCTGCGCGTCACCGCGGGTTCCGCCATCTTCGAGCAGGAGGCGGAAGCGCACTCCTTCTTCATCCTGCTCGACGGCCATGTCCGGGTGATGAAGACCACGCCCGAGGGCCAGCAGGTCACCGTCCGCTACATCACGCCCGGCGAGCTGATGGGCATCGCCCAGGCGCTCGGGCGCACCACCTACCCGGCCTCGGCCATCGCCGTGGTCGATTGCGTGGTGCTGGCCTGGCCCGGCACGATGTGGTCGCAGTTCGCCTCCGCCTTCCCCTCCTTCGGCGCCAACACGTACAAGACGGTGGGCGAGCGCCTGCAGGACACGCAGATGCAGGTCGTAGAGATGGCGACCAAGCAGGTGGAGCAGCGCGTCGCGCATGCGCTGCTGCGCCTGATCAGCCAGCGCGGCAGGAAGACGGAGGAGGGCATCGCCGTCGATTTCCCGATCTCGCGCCAGGACATCGCCGAGATGACGGGCACGACGCTGCACACCGTCAGCCGCCTGCTGACGGCGTGGGAGGAGAAGGGGCTGGTCAAGGGCGGCCGCCGCAAGGTGACGGTGGTGGAGCCGCACCGGCTGATGGTGCTGGCGGAAGGGCGCTCCGGCGGGAGCGGCAACTGACGCGCCGCGCCGGGGTTCGGCGGCCTAGCCCTTGATGGCGGCCTCGATGTCGTGGCGGAAGCTGTCCCCGTCGAGGTGGTGTTCCTTCACGGCGTCCTCGACGGTATGGAACGAGGCGATCGGGCACCCCACGCACAGCATACCGTGATCGAGCACCACCCGGATCGTCGCGGGCCAGTGCCTCATGATTTCGTCCATCGTCATGTCTTCATCCAGAGCGGGTTTCACGGCGGCAACTCCCATCGGGAATGGGAAACAAGCCTACCGCCTCTTTCCCCGGCCATCCTTGCGCAGCCGCAAGGTTCGGGCCGGTAGTGCGCCCGCGCCTCAGGAGGCCTGACGGTCGAGCGCCTCGCCGCCGCGCTGCCGCGCCGGCACCGGGCTGCCGAAGAAGTCGCCCGGGGTCAGCGCGATGTCGGCGAGCGTGTAGCGGTCGAGCGTCGCCTGGAACGAGGACGCCGCCTCGCTCATCACCCCGGCGAGCTTGCAGCAGCGCGTCAGCACGCACTGGTTGCCGGTGGCGAAGCACTCGACGAGCGCGAAGTCGGGCTCCGTCAGGCGCACGACGTCGCCGATGCGGATGGCCTCGGGCCGCCGCGCCAGCGTCAGCCCGCCCGAGCGGCCGCGCACGGCCTTGAGGTAGCCGCCGCGCGTCAGCGTGTTGGCGACCTTGTTGAGATGGGTGCGCGACAGGCTGTAGACGCGCGCCGTCTCCTCGATGGTGATGAGGCGGTCGCCAGCCGAGGCGGCATACATCAGCATGCGCAGCGCGTAGTCGGAAAAGTTGGTCAGCCGCATCTCGTCGTCACATCCGTTCTCTGCCCCTACCCCTGGCCCTGCGCCTCACAGCTCCCGCTCTCCGATCGGCTCGACGAGGGTCGTGTCCTCGCCCCTGCTGAACGCCACGGCGAGACGGAAAGAATGAGCGATCCGTAGCGCCCTGTCCATGAACAGGCCAGCGACTTCAGGTGGACAAAGCCGCTGCACGGTGTCGCGGAACAGGCCGAGCCAGCGCCGGAAATGCTCCTCGCCGAGATCGGGGATCTTCAGGTGCGGCGGCAGCGGCCGGCCGGCATAGCGGTCGGTGCGCAGCAGCGTCGCCGACCAGAAGTCGCACAGCTTGGCGAGGTGGTCCGGCCATTCGTCGGGCGCGATCCTGGCGTTGAACACCGGCCCGATCAGGGGATCGCGCCGGACGTCGTCGTAGAAGCCGTGCACCACCGCGCGGATCGTCTCCTCGTCCAGCATGTCGGGCAGCGGCCTGCCGTCGACCACGATCGTCCGCTCCGGGGCCTGCCGTGCCCTCATGCGCGCGCACCCTGCCCGGCGCGGATGACGATGCGGTAGCTGCCGTCCGGCTCGGTGCTGCCGCGCCAGCTGTGGCCGCGCGTCTCCAGCTCCTTGAGCAGGAACACCGGCTCGCGCGGCATGATCGCGGCGAGCGCCTCGCCCGGCATCAGCCGTTCGAGCACCTCGAGCGTGCGCACCATCGGTTCCGGCGGGTCGAGGTCGCGGTTGTCGAGCTCGATCGCCGGATCGGGCCAGCCGG
>JAEZXF010000442.1 GCA_023419995.1 Pseudomonadota bacterium
CGCCAAGGGCACGCGCGAGGTCGCGACCGCCTATCTGGAGTATCTCTATTCCGAGGTAGGCCAGAACATCGCGGCCAAGAACTACTATCGCCCGTTTAACAAGGAGGGCGTCGACCCGGCCGAGCTCGAGCGCTTTCCCGACCTCGAGCTCGTCACCATCGACGACCTCGGCGGCTGGGCCAAGGTGCAGCCGGAGTTCTTCGGCGATGGCGGCATCTTCGACAAGATCTACCAGCCGGGGCGGTAATCGATGAGCCTTGCCGCCCCTTCGACGGCACGATGGCAGTGGAAACGACCGAGCGTCATCCCCGGCTTCGGGCTGACGCTCGGTTTCGCCATCTTCTATCTCAGCGCGATCGTGCTCATCCCGCTCGCCGGCATCGGCTGGCGCTCGGCCGCGCTCGGCTGGGACGAGTTCTGGCGGCTGGCGACCGACCCGCGCCTCGTCGGCGCGCTCCGGACGAGCTTCTGGACCGCGGGCGTCGCCGCGCTCGTCAACGCCGTCTTCGGCGTGCTGGTGGCGTGGGTCCTGGTGCGCTACCGCTTCCCCGGCCGCCGCATCGTCGACGCCGCCGTCGACCTGCCCTTCGCCATGCCGACGGCGGTGGCCGGCATCGCGCTGACCGCGATCTACGCTCCCAACGGCTGGGTCGGCCAGTATTTCCAGCCCCACGGCATCCGCATCGCCTACACGCCCGCCGGCATCGTCATCGCGCTGGTCTTCGTCAGCCTGCCCTTCATGGTGCGCACCGTGCAGCCGGTGATGGAGGAGATCAACCGCGAGGTCGAGGAGGCCGCCGCCACGCTCGGCGCCAACCGGCTCCAGACCGTGCTGCACATCATCCTGCCGGGCCTGGTGCCGGCGATCCTCACCGGCCTCGCCCTGTCCTTCGGCCGCGCCGTCGGCGAGTACGGCTCCGTCATCTTCATCGCCGGCAACATCCCCTACGTCTCGGAGATCGCGCCGCTGCTGATCTATATCCGGCTGGAGGAGTTCAACTACCCCGCCGCGACGGCCATCGGGGCCATCATGCTGGTCCTCGCCTTCGTCGTGCTGCTGGCGATCAACCTCATCCAGGCATGGAGCAGAAAGAGGCTCGGCCATGAATGACAGCCTCTTCCTCGCTCCCGGCACCCAAGCGCGGCCGGGTCGCGCCCGGCACTACCGCGACCCGACGAGCGAGCACGCGCTCGCCCGCTGGACGCTGACGGCGATCGCCCTCGCCTTCCTCGTCCTCGTCCTGTTCCTGCCGCTCGTCGCGGTGTTCGGCGAGGCGCTGCGGCGCGGATGGCAGGTGGCGCTCGAGGCGATCGCCGATCCCGACGCGCTGTCGGCCGTGCGGCTGACGCTGCTCGTCGCGGCGATCGCAGTGCCGCTCAACTGCGTCTTCGGCGTCGCCGCCGCCTGGGCCATCGCCAAGTTCGAGTTCAAGGGCAAGTCGTTCCTGATCACCCTGATCGACCTGCCCTTCTCGGTCTCGCCGGTCATCGCCGGCCTCGTCTACATCCTCCTGTTCGGTTCGGGCAGCTTCCTCGGCCCCGTGCTCAACTCGTGGGGGCTGCAGGTGCTGTTCGCGGTGCCCGGCGTGGTGCTGGCCACGATGTTCGTCACCTTTCCCTTCGTCGCCCGCGAGCTTATCCCGCTGATGCAGGCGCAGGGGACGGGCGACGAGGAGGCGGCGATCTCGCTCGGCGCCTCCGGCTGGCAGACCTTCCGCTACGTGACGCTGCCCAACATCAAGTGGGGCCTGCTCTACGGCGTGCTCCTGTGCAACGCCCGCGCCATGGGCGAGTTTGGCGCCGTCTCGGTGGTGTCGGGGCGCCTGCGCGGCGAAACCATCACCATGCCGCTGCACGTCGAGATCCTCTACAACGAATACAACTTCGTCGCCGCCTTCGCCGTCGCGTCGCTGCTGGCCCTGCTGGCGCTGATAACGCTGGTGCTCAAGGCCCTGCTCGAGCGCGTCTACGGCCGCGAGCACGCCGCCGGCGCTCTCCACTGACATCCGGCCACTGACCACACGGCCATTGACCTCGGGAACACGACCATGGAACTCAAAGTCGCCAGCGTCCGCAAGGAGTTCGACCGTTTCGCCGCCCTCGACGGCGTCTCGCTCGACATCCGCTCCGGCGAACTGATCGCACTGCTCGGGCCCTCCGGCTCCGGCAAGACCACGCTGCTGCGGCTGATCGCCGGGCTCGACTTCCCGACCGAAGGCACCATCCTGTTCGGCGACGAGGACGCGTCGCGCAAATCCGTGCAGGAGCGCAACGTCGGCTTCGTCTTCCAGCACTACGCGCTCTTCCGCCACATGCGGGGCGCCGACAACATCGGCTGCGGCCTCAAGGGGCGGCCGCGCGAGACCCGGCCGCCGCGACGCGAGATCCGCCGGCGCGCGCTCGAGCTGCTCGACCTCGTCCAGCTTTCGGGGCTCGAGAACCGCTATCCGAGCCAGCTTTCCGGCGGCCAGCGCCAGCGCGTCGCGCTCGCCCGGGCGCTCGCCATCGAGCCGCGCGTGCTGCTGCTCGACGAGCCGTTCGGCGCGCTGGACGCCCAGGTGCGGCGCGAGCTGCGCCACTGGCTGCGCAAGATCCACGACCGCACCGGCCACACCACCGTCTTCGTCACCCACGACCAGGAGGAGGCGCTGGAGCTCGCCGACCGCGTCGTGGTCATGAGCCAGGGCCGCATCGAGCAGGTCGGCACCGCCGACGAGGTCTACGACCACCCCAACTCCCCCTTCGTCTACGGCTTCATCGGCGAGTCGAGCACGCTGCCCGTGCGCATCGAGGGCGACGTCGTCTGGCTCGACGACCGCACCATCGGCCTCGAGGCACAGGGCGTGCCCGACGGCCCCGCGACCCTTCATTTCCGCCCCTACGACGTCGAGCTCACCGAGGGCTGCGGCGGCTGCATCGCCGGCACCGTGGTGGCGGGCAGGCGCGTCGCCGGCAGCCGCCGCGTCGAGCTCAACATCGGCGGCGGCGGGCATACCGTCGAGATCGAGTTGCCCGTCGAGCATGCCGCGGCCGCCAACAGCCGCGTCGCCTTCCGGCCGCGGCGCTGGAAGATTTTTCCCGGCGCGTGACAACACGTTGTGGCATCGGCGTGAAACGCGCCTGAAATTGCTCCCGCAAACGCGAAAAAGAGAGGTCGATTTCTGTCGCGATGCCGCGGCCCGCGGCACTCTTGCGCGATGGATGCTGCATTCCGGGACATCGGCGCGCTGGCGCGCGCACTCGAACCGCTGGCGCTTGAAGCACGCCTGCGGCGGATCGCGGCGCTCGCCGGCCGCAAGGTGTTCACCACCAGCCTCGGCATAGAGGACCAGGTCGTCACCGACGCAATCGCCCGCTCGGGCGCGGCGATCGACGTCGTCACCCTCGACACCGGGCGGCTGTTTCCGGAAACCCGCGCGCTGATCGAGGAAACGGAGGCGCGCTACGGCCTCGTCATCCTGCGCCACCGACCCGGCGCGGCCGACGTCGACGCCTATGTCGCGCAGCATGGCCGCGACGGCTTCTACGACAGCGTCGAGGCGCGCCACGCCTGCTGCGA
>JAEZXF010000451.1 GCA_023419995.1 Pseudomonadota bacterium
TCTTCGTTCCTTCGTCACTACGACGAAGCCCAAATCCTCCTTAAATCACAACCTCAAATCTGTGCCATGGGTGCTGACGGGGGACACATTCACCACCTACGACAACGGCAGTAAGGCTGTCGCACATGGACGGTGGGCGACGAATTTGCTCACTCTGGATATTAGTGCCGCGCCTGCCGCGCCCTCCGTGATCGCCACCTCCAGTACAGCGTCCGGCCGCGTGGATGTCGGCGAACTTGTCGAGCGCAACGGCTATGTCTTTGCGGCCTCGCCGCAGATCGATGCCAGCGGGAGAATATGGGCCTCGCCGCTATCGAGCATTTCCACCCGTTACTCATACCCCGCCAGCGGATCGATCAGCGGCAACCGCATGTGCCATGCGCTCGGTCTGGCGATGAACGATGCAGGAACGGTCGCTTTCGTGCCGTCATGGGATAGCGGCGGAGCGTCCTGCACTTATGGCGACAGTGGCGGCTCCTGTATTCTGAATATTTTTGATACCAGCAATCCCACGGCGATGAGCGCCATCGCGCATGTCAATCTTTCCACGCTCTCATCCAACGGTAATATTTACTGCAACGGCGCGTATTTCCGGAACGATAAACTGTTCGTGTCTTTTGCCTCCGGGCCGGGGCAATGGCGGGATGATGATCCTTGATGTCAGCAATCCGGCTTCGCCCTCTGTCCTCGGGCAGGCGTGGCTGAGTGGAATGGGCAACAGCCAGATCGACCATATGGACGTGTCCGAGGATGGCAATCTCGCCATCCTCGGCAGCCGCGCGGGACGCGTGGTTTCTGTCGATGTCAGCAACCCGTCCAATCCGACGATTCTTGACTCTGACCTGTTCGTCCCGATCACCAATTGGATTACCGACGTGGTGATCGTGAAAAACTATGCCTTTATCTCCGCCAGTCCGAATTACATCCATGCAGTGAATATTGCCGATCCGACCGACCTGACGCTCGATGCGACGATCAGCGACGATATGTTTGCCGATATCGGCAAGATGGCACTGCTCGGCGACCGGATTTTCTACACGAGTCATGCCAACGGGCGGTTCGGGATGCTGGAGCTAAGCTGCGATGTTGAAAACCAAGGCCCGCCCGATCTCGGCGTATGTAGCACGACGGCGGCGATTGATTTCGAGCCGGGCGTGCCACTCTATAAATATTGCGACGGCGGCAACTGGCGTCCGATGACCCCCGATCCTTGCAGGCAGCAAAACCCGACACCGGGGGCGGTGTGCAATGACGGCACTGTCTATGCGGGTCTATCGCCGGACGGCAATGTGCCGATGTTCACGACACGCTGCGATGCAGGGCAGTCTTGGAACGGCAGTGCGTGTGCGGGGACACCTCCCTATTTGCCTTGGAATCATGGAGGAGGAGGTCCCTTTCCGGACTGGCTCTTGATTGGTGTAAGCAGCCCGACCAACGGTACGGCGAACACCGCGACGCTGTTTACGGCCGACGCTTCATCAAATGCCGGTCAACAAAACCACGTTGCAGCTCGGCATTGTGGCAACCTCAGCGAGGGAGGCTATAACGATTGGTACCTTCCTTCCATTAACGAACTAGAAGTTCTGGCGGTCAATCGCGCTGTGATCGGCGGGTTCGGCGATAACTACTGGTCGTCAACTGAAGCGAGCCGGACGGAGACTATGGCTAATGATTTTTGGGGGCCGCCTTCGGGGAACTCATTCCCCATTGCCAAAAACGCCAACTACCTCGTCCGCTGTGTGCGTAAAGGCATGTAGCCGAAACTGCACAATCGCACGGCCTGTCCTCAAAGGAGGGCAAGCTGGCGATCGGCGGGGTCTTTGATCCCGTAAACGAGCCGCGCCATGGCGATTGTGGTCTTTCCCTCGAAGCAGGGCCGGGCCGTATAATGGTTCTGGCTTTCCCATGATATCCAGACTTTCAGGCCGGCACCCTGAAAGGTAAGCCACAGGTCGTCGGGGCCGCACGATCCGCCGAATATGCCCATTTCGTATGCGAGGGCTTTGGCCAGATCGGCATCGCTTAAGCCGCGGTCCGCGCGCTCGGCCCATCGCACCTTGGCACCGGAGAAGCTGCCGGTCGCGCGCAGGAAGCCCTTTCGCTTATCGTCTTCGGTCAGGAGGCGCGTCATAGCGCACCTCCAATCTCTGCTTCGTAGTGCATGGCCGCAACGCGGTCGCACCAGTCGAAATCAAGACCGGATGCCGCGCATAGGTGCCGGATATCCATGATGAGGTCGGTGATGCTGTTCTCGCTGTAGGCGGGGGCTTCGCCCCGAACCCACGCTGCCCTTGCCAGCGCGGCGCGGGCGGTTGATATATGGATGTTGTTTTGCATGACGATGTCCTCCTTGGGAGAGAGGGGCGCTTACGCGCCCGCCTCCTGCTTCGGTTTCGGCTCGCGGAGAACGATGCGGCCGGTAAAGGCGACGGGGAGCAGATCGAGTTGGAGGGTCGATCCCTTGGCGTCGTCGTGATCCCATGCGGCTCCGATACGGGTCCAGATCGAATCGTCACCTTCGGTGACGTGGTAAGCGATCAGGGCAGGTGCCTTGCGGTTCGATTTATCGCTCATTTTAAGTTCCTTTCGTTCAAGTTGGTTCGATGCGAAAGGATGGGCGGGCGTCACCC
>JAEZXF010000466.1 GCA_023419995.1 Pseudomonadota bacterium
GCGCCGCGGGCGCGCGCCGGCCGGCTTCGGGCGGGAGAGGGAAGCGATGGCGGCTCAGATCGTCGCGTCGTCGATCAGCGGCGTCGGCTTGGCGAGGCGCTCCAGCGCCGCGGGGTCGTTGAGGCGGATGCGCGCGCCGTCGACCTCGACGCCGTAGGGCTTCAGCGTGTTGAAGGCGCGCGACAGGTTCTCCGGCGTCATGCCGAGCAGCGAGGCGAGCGTGCGCTTGTCGTAAGGCAGGTCGATCCGGCCGGAGCCCTCCTGCTCGCCGTCGAGCACGAGAAGGCTGTTGGCCAGCCGCTCGACGGCGGTGCGCAGCTTCAGGTCCTTCTGCTGCTTGACCACCTCGCGGTAGCAGCCGGCGAGCTCCTCGACGATGGCGCGGGCGAAGGCGCCGTCGTTGCGGAACGCCTCGCGGACGTTCTCGGCGGGAATGAGCAGCAGCTTGGAGCGCTGGTTGGTGCGCCCGCTCTTCAGGTAGATGGCGTCCTTGAGCACGGCGGCGAGGATGAAGGTGCCGAGCGGCCGGACCATCTCCATCACCGTCTCGTGGCCGTTCCAGCTGGCGTAGAGCTCGACGCAGCCGTCGATCACCACATAGAGGAAGTCCGCCGGCTCGCCTTCCTTGATGAGCTCGAGCTGGGCCGGAAAAATCTGCAGATAGGCCGCCTGCATGAGCTGCTCGAAGTTCGCTTCAGCCATGCTTTCGAAGAGCGGCAGCGCCCTGACTTCCGGCAGATCGGTCGATCTCATTCGGCCCCTGCTTGATTGCCATCAAGCTCTGACTTGATGGATTTATTGTTCTTCGCGGTCCGCCGCAGGCCCTGTTTCCGAACTCGCATCCGGTCCCGCTTGCGGAACTCCTCATGGGTTCTTGTTTCTCACTTCGGGCCAAGTTCCATTGATCCACATCAAGCGAAACCGGTTCCGGCGGGGAAACCATGCCGCGCGAAAGGCCGTGAAAGGCCGCGCTGCACGCAGGGGGCTGCACATGCAATCGCTTCAGGACGTAACGCCCGCACAACAGAACAGAATGCTCGGCATGAGCACGCTCGCCTTCACGGTGTGCTTCGCCGTCTGGACCATCTTCTCCATCATCGGCATCGCCATCAAGGACGAGCTCGGCCTCTCGGACACCCAGTTCGGCCTGCTCGTCGGCACGCCGATCCTCAGCGGATCCCTCTCCCGCATCTTCCTCGGCATCTGGACCGACCAGTATGGCGGCCGCGTCGTCTACGTGCTGACGATGCTGGCGGCCGCGGTGGCCACCTTCCTCCTGTCCTACGCCACCACCTACGAGACGATGCTCGTGGCCGCGCTCGGCGTCGGCTTGGCCGGCGGCTCGTTCGCCGTCGGCGTCGCCTACGTCTCCAAGTGGTATCCCAAGCGGCGGCAGGGCACGGCGCTCGGCATCTTCGGCGTCGGCAATGTCGGCGCCGCGGTCACCAAGTTCACCGCGCCCTTCGTGATGGTCGCCTTCGGCTGGATGACCGTGGCGCAGGTGTGGGCGGTGGCGCTGGTGGTGATGGCGGCGCTGTTCTGGTTCACCACCGAGGACGACCCGGAGCTGCGCGAGCGCCGCGCCGCCGGCCGCAAGGCGGAAAGCACGCTGCTCAAGCTGCAGCCGCTGCGCAACATCCAGGTGTGGCGCTTCGCGCTCTACTACTTCTTCGTCTTCGGCGCCTTCGTGGCGCTGGCGCTGTGGCTGCCGCGCTATCTCGTCGGCGTCTACGGCCTCGACATCAAGACCGCCGGCATGATCGCCGCGTTCTACTCGATCCCGGCGTCGATATTCCGCGCCTATGGCGGGCATCTCTCCGACCGCTACGGCGCCCGCACCATCATGTACTGGACCTTCGGCATCTCGCTGGTGCTGACCTTCATGCTGTCCTACCCGGACACGGACTACGTGATCCACGGCATCCACGGGCCGATCACCTTCTCGACCTCGATGGGCCTGGTGCCGTTCATCGTCGCGATCTTCGTGCTCGGCTTCTTCATGAGCCTCGGCAAGGCCGCGGTCTACAAGCACATCCCGGTCTACTATCCCGACCATGTCGGCGCGGTCGGCGGCCTCGTCGGCATGATCGGCGGCCTCGGCGGCTTCATCCTGCCGATCGTGTTCGGCGCGATGCTCGACCTGACCGGCGTGTGGACGAGCTGCTTCGTGCTGCTGTTCGCCGTCGTCGCCGTCTCGATGCTGTGGATGCACAGCTCGGTCCGCGACATGGAGCGCCGGGCGCTGGCCGAGGCGCGCGGCGACCTGCCGGAGCTGCCGGAGATGCAGCCCGTGCACGGCGCGGCGCAGCAGGCGGCGCTGGAGCACGCCCGCGTGCTGGACGACTGGCGGCCGGAGGACCCGGTGTTCTGGGAAAGCGACGGCCGGCGCATCGCCAGCCGCAACCTGTGGATCTCGGTGCCGGCGCTGCTGCTCGCCTTCTCGGTGTGGATGGTGTGGAGCGTGGTGGTGGCCAAGCTGCCGCTGATCGGCTTCACCTACACCACGGACCAGCTCTTCTGGCTGGCGGCGCTGCCGGGCCTGTCGGGCGCGACGCTGCGCATCTTCTACTCCTTCATGGTGCCGATCCTCGGCGGCCGGCTGTGGACCACGCTGACCACCGCCTCGCTGCTCGTGCCCGCCTTCGGCATCGGCTACGCCGTGCAGAACCCGGACACGCCGTACTTCATCTTCCTCGTCCTGGCGCTGCTGTGCGGCCTGGGCGGCGGCAACTTCGCCTCGTCGATGGCCAACATCTCGTTCTTCTTCCCCAAGCGGGAGAAGGGCAACGCGCTCGCCATCAATGCCGGCCTCGGCAATCTCGGCGTGTCGATCATGCAGTTCGTCATCCCGCTGGTCATCACCGCGGGCGTGTTCGGCGTGCTCGGCGGCGAGCCGCAGACGACGGGCACGGGCTCGCTGCTGTGGGTGCAGAACGCCGGCTTCATCTGGGTGCCGTTCCTGATCGTCGCCACCGTCGCGGCCTGGTTCGGCATGAACGACATCGCCTCGGCCAAGGCGTCCTTCGCCGAGCAGTCGGTCATATTCGGCCGGACGCAGAACTGGGTGATGTGCTGGCTCTACATCGGCACCTTCGGCTCGTTCATCGGCTACTCGGCCGGCTTCCCGCTGCTCTCGCAGACCCAGTTCCCCGAGGTCGACGCGCTGAAATACGCCTTCCTCGGGCCGCTGGTGGGTGCGGTGGCGCGCGCGGCCACGGGCTGGGTCTCCGACCGCTGGGGCGGCGGCCGCGTCACCTTCTGGACCTTCGTGCTGATGATCGCGGCGGCCGGCGGCGTGCTGTTCTTCCTCGGCATCAAGGACCAGCCGGGCGCGTTCTGGGGCTTCTTCGCCATGTTCATGGTGCTGTTCTTCGCCACCGGCGTCGGCAACGCGTCCACCTTCCAGATGATCCCGGTCATCATGCACAAGGAGATCGGCCGGCTGATGCCGGAGCTGTCGGCGAACGAGCGCTCGCGCCAGGCGGAGAAGGAGGCGGCGGCCATCATCGGCTTCACCTCGGCGATCGGCGCCTATGGCGGGTTCTTCATCCCGAAATCCTACGGCACCTCCATCGCCATGACCGGCGGGCCGGAGGCCGCGCTGTGGGCCTTCCTGGTCTTCTACGTCAGCTGCGCCTTCATCACCTGGGCCGTCTACACGCGCCGCGGCGGGCTGCTCCACGACATCGAGAACGCAGGCCGGCGGACGGCCCGCGAATCCAAGGCAGCCGCATAATCGGAAGGGAATACCGATGAGCCACCTGATCGACCGCCTGAACTTCCTCGCCCGCAGGAACGTCGGTACCTTCTCCGAGGGACACGGCGTCACCACGGCCGAGAGCCGGAGCTGGGAGGACGGCTACCGCAAGCGCTGGCAGCACGACAAGATCGTGCGCTCGACGCACGGGGTGAATTGCACCGGCTCCTGCTCGTGGAAGATCTACGTCAAGGGCGGGATCGTCACCTGGGAAACGCAGCAGACCGACTATCCGCGGACGCGGCCGGAGCTGCCCAACCACGAGCCGCGCGGCTGCGCGCGCGGCGCGAGCTACAGCTGGTACATGTACTCGGCCAACCGGGTGAAGTACCCGCTGATCCGCTCGCGGCTGCTGAAGCTGTGGCGGAAGGAACGGGCGACGAAGACGCCGGTGGCGGCGTGGGCGGCGATCCAGGAGGACGCGGCCAAGCGGTCGCAATACGTCAAGGTGCGCGGGCTCGGCGGCTTCGTGCGCGCGGCCTGGGACGAGGTCAACGAGATCGTCGCGGCGGCCAACGCCTACACCGTCAGGAAGTGGGGGCCGGACCGGGTGATCGGCTTCTCGCCGATCCCGGCGATGTCGATGGTGTCCTACGCGGCGGGCTCGCGCTACCTATCGCTGCTCGGCGGCGTGTGCATGTCGTTCTACGACTGGTACTGCGACCTGCCGCCGTCCTCGCCGATGACCTGGGGCGAGCAGACCGACGTGCCGGAATCGGCCGACTGGTATAATGCAGGCTTCCTGATGCTGTGGGGCTCGAACGTGCCGCAGACGCGCACGCCCGACGCGCATTTCTACAGCGAGGCGCGCTATCGCGGCGCGAAGTCGGTGGTGGTGTCGCCGGACTATTCGGAGGCCGCCAAGTTCGCCGACCTGTGGCTGCATCCCAAGCAGGGCACCGACGCGGCGCTGGCCATGGCCATCGGCCACGTCATCCTGCGCGAGTTCCACCTCGACCGGCAGGCCGCCTATTTCGAGGACTACTGCCGCCGCTACACCGACATGCCGATGCTGGTGCGGCTGGTCGAGAAGGACGGCAACCTGATCCCCGAGCGGCTGCTGCGCACGTCGGACGTCGAGGGCGGCCTCGGCGAGGCCAACAACCCGGAGTGGAAGACGGTCGCCGTCGACCGCGCCACGGGCGAGCTCGTCGCGCCGCAGGGCTCGATCGGCTTCCGCTGGGGCGAGGAAGGCAAGTGGAACCTCGAGACGAAGGACGGCAAGGGCCGCGACGTCGACCTCGAGATGAGCTTCATCGCAGCAGGCGCCCACGACACGGTCGCTTCCGTCGCCTTTCCCTATTTCGGCAACCGCGAGCACGACCATTTCGAGGGCACCGACCACGACAGCGTGCTGGTGCGCAAGGTGCCGGCAAGAAAGCTGAAGCTCGCCGGCGGCGGGGAGGCGCTGGTCGCCACCGTGTTCGACCTGTTCGCGGCCAATTACGGCCTCGACCGCGGGCTCGGCTGCGCCAACTCGGCGACCTCCTACGACGAGATGCTGCCCTACACCCCGGCCTGGGCGGAGAAGATCACCGGCGTGCCGCGCGAGCAGATCGTCGCCGTGGCGCGGGCCTTCGCGTCGAACGCGGAGAAGACCAGAGGCCGGTCGATGGTCATCCTCGGCGCGGGGCTGAACCACTGGTACCACATGGACATGAACTACCGCGGCATCATCAACATGCTGGTGATGTGCGGCTGCATCGGCCAGTCGGGCGGCGGCTGGAGCCACTATGTCGGGCAGGAGAAGCTGAGGCCGCAGACCGGCTGGACCGCGCTCGCCTTCGCGCTCGACTGGAACCGCCCGCCGCGGCACATGAACTCGACCTCGTTCTTCTACGCCCACACCGACCAGTGGCGCTACGAGACGCTGAAGGCGGACGAGATCCTGTCGCCGACCGCGCCGGACGGCGACTGGGACGCGACGCTGATCGACTACAATATCCGCGCCGAGCGCATGGGCTGGCTACCCTCGGCGCCGCAGCTCGCCACCACCCCGCTCGAGGTGGCGAAGGCGGCGGCGGAGGCCGGCGTCGAGGCCAAGGACTATGTCGCGCAGGGGCTGAAGGCCGGCACGCTGACCCTGTCGTGCGAGGACCCGGACCACGAGGCCAACTGGCCGCGCAACATGTTCGTGTGGCGCTCGAACCTGCTGGGCTCGTCCGGCAAGGGCCACGAATACTTCCTCAAGCACCTGCTCGGCACGTCGCACGGCGTGCTCGGCCGCGACCTCGGCGACGAGGGCCGGCAGCGGGCGAAGGAGGCGGTGTGGCACGACGAGGCGCCGGAAGGGAAGCTCGACCTCCTGGTCACGCTCGACTTCCGCATGTCGACCACCTGCGTCTATTCCGACATCGTGCTGCCGACGGCGACCTGGTACGAGAAGAACGACCTCAACACCTCGGACATGCACCCCTTCATCCACCCGCTGTCGAGCGCGGCCGATCCCGCCTGGGACGCGCGCAGCGACTGGGACATCTTCAAGGGGATCGCCAGGGAGTTCTCCCGCGTCGCGCCGGAGGTGCTCGGCGTCGAGAAGGACGTGGTGCTGGTGCCGATCCTGCACGACACGCCCGGCGAACTCGCCCAGCCCTTCGACGTCAGGGACTGGAAGACGGGCGACATCGAGCCGATGCCGGGCAAGACCATGCCGGCCGTGGCCGTGGTCGAGCGCGACTACCCCA
>JAEZXF010000478.1 GCA_023419995.1 Pseudomonadota bacterium
TCCCCTTCTCCCCGTTCACGGGGAGAAGGTGCCCGAAGGGCGGATGAGGGGCGGCGCCGTCCTCGCCGGAGAAGACGCCCGCGCTGCCGGCTGACGCACATCGGCACGCTCCCGGACGGCAGCCGCATCGCGATCGGGCGCCGCGCCGCCCCTCACCTACCTGCCGGCATCCTCTCCCCGCAAGCGGGGAGAGGAAGGCTTGCCTCAATCTCGCCACCTCCCCTTCTTGCCGTTTGCGGAGGCAAGAGTGGTCCGCGCAACGGACGAAAAAGTCCACGATCCGGCTTTTCGAACGACGAGCCCCGGCGTGCAAGCGGAGGGCTATGCCTCGAAAGGCCGGACGGAGGGTTGCGGCGTCTCCGCCGGAGAAGGCGTCGATGCCGCGGCTGGCGCAAGTCCTCTGCCCCCGACGGCTTCCGCATCGCAACCGAGCGTGGCGCCAGCCGGCTACCGCCGGCTGACCCGCATCGGCAGGCCGCCCTGCGGCTGGGTGGTCAGCTTCTGCACCGGCCACGGCTTCGTCTGCGGCGTGGTGTCGAAGCGGAAGCGCGACATCAGCACGCCGAGCGCGATCACCGCCTCCTGCATGGCGAAGGCCGCGCCGATGCACACGCGGGGCCCTGCCCCGAACGGCAGGTATTGGAAGCGGTCGATCGACTCGCGGTTCTCCGGGTGGAAGCGCTCCGGAAGGAAGGCGTCCGGCTGCCGCCACAGCTTGCGGTGGCGGTGGATGGTCCACGGCATGATCTGGACCTGCGTGCCGGCGGCGATGTCGAGGTCCTGCCAGCGCTCGGGCTCGACCGCCTCGCGGCTGATCGAGGCGGCCGGCGGGTAGAGCCGCATCGCCTCCTCGAAGGCCGCGCGCGCCAGCGGCATCCGTTCCAGCCATCGGTAGGGGTCGGGCGTCGCCGCCACGACCGCGTCCACCTCGGCCTCGATCCTGTCGCGCTCCCACGGTGCCTCCGCGAGGCAGTAGAGCGTCCAGCCGAGCGCGCGGGCCGTGGTCTCGTGTCCGGCGCCGATGAAGGTGATGATGTTGTCCTCGATCTCGTCGGCCGAGAGCCCGTCCGGCCCCTCGGCCTTCAGGAGAAGAGTGAGGAAGTCGCTCGGGCAGCCGTCGGGGTCGGCTGCGAGCCTTTCCTTGCGCATGCGCATCGTCTCGGCGACGAGCGCGCGGAAGAAGGCGAGCGTGCGCCGGCCGCGCAGGCGGGTGATGCGCGGCAGCCAGTCGGGCGCGCCGATCAGGTCGAGCGGATCGACGCGGCCCATGGTCTCGAACAGATGGTCGACCTGGTGGGCGAAGGCGCTGGGGTCGCCGGCGATCTCGCCGGAAAACAGCGTCTCGGCGAGGATGTCGTAGGTCAGCATCGTCATGTCGCGGGCGACGTCGGTGACCGTGCCGTCCTCGTAGCGTGCCGCGAACGCCTCGGCGCGGCGCAGCATCGGCCCGGCGAAGCCGGCGATATGGCGCGGGGTGAACACCGGCGCCATCGCCTTGCGCGAGCGCTTCCACACCGCGCCCTCCGCCGTCAGCAGCCCGTCGCGCAGGATCGGCCGCAGGATCTTCTGGCGCACGCACGCCATGCGGTAGTTGGCGGCGTTGTCGACGAGGATGTGGCGGATCAGAGCCGGGTCGTTGGCGATCAGCAGCGGGCCGCCTATGCCGGTACGGATCGATATCCACTTTTCGTTGTAGGAGGGCTCGCCCCACAGCTCGAGCGGGTTGCGGTAGACGATGCGCATCAGCTCGATCGTCGAGGGCGGCTTCTGCCGCGGCCGCGGGGCGGGCGGCACGAAGGGGGCGGGCTTGGCGTCCATCAAGGCGGCTCCGCTTGGCATGCCCTCCAATCTAGGGAAGCGGCGCCCGGCATTCAAACCGGATGTGGCGGCGGAGGCGGTCATCCCCGTCCAAATGGCACGGAAACCTTGGAAAATCATGGCTCAGCGCCTATATCTCGAAGGTCCTCCGGCGCGTGATTCGGCTTCGCGCGATCCCTCCCTTGAACGGCAGAAACGGACCTTCATGAGCGACGAGACCGAGAACGGCAACGGCAGCGAATACGGCGCGGATTCGATCAAGGTCCTCAAGGGCCTCGATGCGGTGCGCAAGCGGCCGGGCATGTATATCGGCGACACCGACGACGGCTCGGGCCTGCATCATATGGTCACCGAGGTGGTGGACAACGCCATCGACGAGGCGCTGGCCGGCCACGCGACGCGCGTCACCGTCACGCTCAATCCCGACGGCTCCTGCACGGTCGGCGACAACGGCCGCGGCATCCCCACCGACATCCATTCCGGCGAGGGCGTCTCGGCGGCCGAGGTCATCATGACCCAGCTCCATGCCGGTGGTAAGTTCGACCAGAACTCCTACAAGGTGTCCGGCGGCCTGCACGGCGTCGGCGTCTCGGTGGTCAATGCGCTTTCGGTCTATCTCAAGCTTAGGATCAGGCGCGCCGGCAAGATCCACGAGATGAGCTTCACCCACGGCGTGCCCGACGCGCCGCTGGCCGTCACCGGCGAGGCCGGCAGCGAGACCGGCACGGAGGTGACCTTCCTGCCTTCGCCGGCGACGTTCTCGAAGACGGAGTTCGACTACGCGACGCTCGAGCACCGGCTGCGCGAGCTGGCTTTCCTCAATTCCGGCGTCCGCATCGTGCTGACCGACGCCCGCCATGCCGACGTCAAGGAGCAGGAGCTGCTCTACGAGGGCGGGCTGGAGGAGTTCGTCAAGTATCTCGACCGCGCCAAGAAGCCGCTGATCGCCGCGCCGATCGCCATCCGCGCCGAGCGCGACGGCATCACCGTCGAGGTGGCGATGTGGTGGAACGACAGCTACCACGAAAATGTCCTTTGCTTCACCAACAACATCCCGCAGCGCGACGGCGGCACGCATCTCGCCGGCTTCCGCGGCGCGCTGACCCGCCAGGTGACGGGCTATGCCGACACCTCCGGCATCTCCAAGAAGGAGAAGGTGTCGCTCACCGGCGACGACTGCCGCGAGGGGCTGACGGCCGTGCTCTCCGTCAAGGTGCCGGATCCGAAGTTCTCGTCGCAGACCAAGGACAAGCTCGTCTCGTCCGAGGTGCGGCCGGTGGTGGAAAGCCTCGTCAACGAGGCGCTGGGCACCTGGCTCGAGGAGCACCCGGCCGAGGCGAAAGTGCTGGTCGGCAAGGTGGTGGAAGCCGCCGCCGCGCGCGAGGCCGCGCGCAAGGCGCGCGAGCTGACCCGGCGCAAGGGCGCGCTCGATATCGCCTCGCTGCCGGGCAAGCTCGCCGACTGCCAGGAGCGCGACCCGGCCAAGTCGGAAGTGTTCATCGTCGAGGGCGATTCCGCCGGCGGCTCGGCCAAGTCCGGCCGGTCGCGCCAGAACCAGGCCATCCTGCCGCTGCGCGGCAAGATCCTGAACGTCGAGCGCGCCCGCTTCGACCGGATGCTGTCGTCCGACATGATCGGCACGCTGATCACCGCGCTCGGCACCGGCATCGGCAAGGACGAGTTCAACGCCGACAAGCTGCGCTACCACAAGATCATCATCATGACGGACGCCGACGTCGACGGCGCCCATATCCGCACGCTGCTCTTGACCTTCTTCTTCCGCCAGATGCCGGAGCTGATCGAGCGCGGCCACCTCTACATAGCCCAGCCGCCGCTCTACAAGGTGACGCGCGGCAAGAGCGCGCAGTACATCAAGGACGAGCGCTCCTTCGAGGAGTTCCTGGTCGAGTCCGGCCTCGACGACGCCTCGCTCCAGCTCGGCGACGGCGAGGTGCGGGCGGGCGCCGACCTGCGGGCGGTGGTCGACGACGCGCTCGCCATGCGCACGCTGATGAACGGCCTGCACACGCGCTATTCGCGCGCCGTGGTCGAGCAGGCGGCGATCGCCGGCGCGCTGAACGCCGCCGTCCTGTCGGAGCCCGGCCGCGCCGCGGAAGCCGCCGCCTACGTCGCGACGCGCCTCGACATGATCTCCGAGGAGACCGAGCGCGGCTGGGAAGGCCGCGCCAACCCGTCCAACGACGGCACGGGCGGCTTCGTCTTCGAGCGCACCGTGCGCGGCGTGCGCGAGGTGGTGGTGCTCGACGCCGCGCTGATCGGCTCGGCCGATGCCCGCGCCATCGACCGCTACGCCCCGCGCCTCCAGGAGGTCTATGGCAAGCGCCCGGTGCTGCGCCGCCGCGAGACGAGCGAGCCGGTCTCCGGGCCGACGGCGCTGCTCGACGCGATCTTCGCGGCCGGCCGCAAGGGCCTGACCCTGCAGCGCTACAAGGGCCTGGGCGAGATGAACGCCGAGCAGCTGTGGGAGACGACGCTCGACCCGAACGTGCGCTCGCTGCTGCAGGTCAAGGTGAACGACGCCACGGACGCCGATTCGCTGTTCGCCCGCCTGATGGGCGACGAGGTCGAGCCGCGGCGCGACTTCATCCAGGAAAACGCCCTCTCGGTCGCCAACCTCGACATCTGACCGCGCATTCCGCCGCCGGAGGCGGAAAAATCGGTGCGTCTCATGGCGTGCGCGCTTTACGGTTCGCCGTCAGCACTGCCCCTCATCCGGCCCTTCGGGCCACCTTCTCCCCGTGAACGGGGAGAAGGGAAAGTGGAGAGGTCGCGGCAGCGTCTGCTCTCCCCGTTCACGGGGAGAGGATGCCGGTAGGCAGGTGAGGGGCAGCGCCGGCGAGGGGGATGAGGCGGGATGGACGGCCGTCGGGCTTCGGCCTTACTCCTCCTCCGCGCTGAGGCCGAAGCGCTCCACGACCTCCGGGCTGGCCAGCTTCGCGTGCAGCGCGAGCAGGATCAGGTCGGCGTCGATGCCTTCGCCGGCCTCCAGCGCGGCCTCGATGCGGGTTTCGGCGGAAGCGACCTGATCGTCGCCGTTGGCCTCGGCGAAGATGCCTGGCCCGACAAGGCAATAGGCGAAGAGCGCGGCGACGGGCGGGTAGGCATCGGCCGGCGGCTCCTGTCCCGGCCCGTTCCCCGACCATGCGTCCTTCATCATGTTGACGATGGCGAGCTTGACGCCCTCGGGCACCAGCGCCGGGTGGAGGTCGACGCTCCTCAGCGCCGCGTCGAGCTGGCGCAGGTCGGCCGAGCGGCCGAAGCGCCCGAGAAAGCCGAGGGAGGAATTGCGGCGGGTCATCGGCGGTGTCCTCCCTGCCCCGTGTCGCGGCAGCCCGTCAGTCAGCCGGTCAGTCGAAGACGATGGCCGGCGTGGCGGCTTTCGCCGCGGCCTGCTCGGCCTCGATGCGGTCCTTCACCTTCGTGGCGATGGCGCGGTAGGCGGCGGCCTGCGCGCCGTCGGGCAGGGAGACGACGACCGGCGTGCCGGCGTCCGAGGTCTCGCGCACGTCCATGGTCAGCGGCACCTCGCCGAGGAAGGGCACGCCGAGCCGCTCGGCCTCGCGCCGGGCACCGCCATGGCCGAAGATGTCGTAGCGCGCGCCGGTGTCGGGGGCGAGGAAGTAGCTCATGTTCTCGACGATGCCGAGCAGCGGCACGTCGACCTTTTTGAACATGTTCAAACCCTTGCGCGCGTCGATCAGGGCGAGGTCCTGCGGGGTCGAGACGATCACCGCGCCGGCCAGCGGCACCTGCTGCGCCATGGTGAGCTGCGCGTCGCCGGTGCCGGGCGGCATGTCGACCACCAGCACGTCGAGCGCGCCCCATTCGACCTCGCGCAGCATCTGCGTCAGCGCCGAGATCACCATCGGCCCGCGCCAGATCATCGGCGTCTCCTCGTCGACGAGGAAGCCGATCGACATCGCCTTCAGGCCATACTTCTCCATCGGCTTCAGGATCTTGCCGTCGACCGTCTCGGGCCGGCCGGTGATGCCGAGCAGGCGCGGCATGGACGGGCCGTAGATGTCGGCGTCGAGGATGCCCACCTTCAGCCCCAGCCCGGCGAGGCCGAGCGCGAGGTTGACCGCCGTGGTCGACTTGCCGACGCCGCCCTTGCCTGACGCCACCGCGACGATGGCCTCGACGCCGGGCACGCCGCGGCGG
>JAEZXF010000483.1 GCA_023419995.1 Pseudomonadota bacterium
CTGGAGCCCGGCCGCAAGCGCGAGCACGGCGACGCCGCCGACAAGGCCTCCGGCGAGACCGGGGGCGAAACCGCTGCGCGACGGCGCGGCCGGCGGCGCGGGGCGCTCGGGTGGGATCGGCCCGGCCGCGGGCCTGTCCTTCGGCGGGACGGCCGAAGCCGGCGGGTCCTGGCGGCCGAAGGCCGGGCCCTTGTCGGAATCCTTGCCCGGATCCTTGTCGAGGCCAGCAGCCGGCTTCGCTTCGGTCTTGATGGCGGCTTCGGCCGGCTTCGCCGGCGCCTCGGTCCTTGGCTCGGCCGCGGCCCGCGCCTGCTGCGCCTCGCCGGGGCCGGCCTTGCCTGCGGCCGCGCCCCCGGTCTCGCTGCCGCCCGTCACCCGCGAAACCTCGTCCGGCGTCAGATCGATGGTCACCGGTTCCTTCTCGGTGCGGGAGTGGCGGGTTCGCGGGGTCTTGACCATTCCGGCGTTCCTTCAACACGTTCGGCGGGCCGTCGCCCGCATATCCTGATCTAGAGGGATGGATGGACGCTGAAAAGGGTCGGAATGCGGCCCGGTCATCCCTGCGACGATAGGAGCGCCAGCACGGCCTCCTCGCTCGGCGCCTCGGCGACCAGAACGTGCCGGCCGGGAAGCGCCGCCGCCACCTTGGCGGAGATGCAGAAAAATCTCGTTTCTTCAAAGGCTTGGCTGAGTTCCGACCGCACGGCGAGCGCCGCGAGCAGGCGGCCGCCGCGCTCGGAGAAGGCGAGCGCGCCCCACAACGGCGCATCGCCCGCGAGGTTTCCGGGCGATCCCGCCGCGAACGCCGTTTCCTCGGCGCTGTAGGTCTCGACGATCTCGACGGCGAAGCCGAGGCGCGCCAGCGCCACCTCGAAGCCGGCCGTGCGGTCCCGTCCCGCCATGTGGAGGACGCGCGCGCCGGCCGGCAGGGCCGCCCCGATCAGCGCCGCCAGATGCTCGGCCGTACCGGCGGCAACGGCGACGTCGGCGAAGTCGGCCTGCCGCGCGGCGCCGGCCGTCGCCTCGCCGACCGCGAACACGGGCAGGCCCGCGAGGCGGGCGAGGAGGTCCGCCGGCGCATGGCGCAGCGCATTGGCGCTCGTCACCGCCACCGCATCGCATGGGCCGGGATCCCGCGGCGCCACGGACACGACCCGCGTCAGCGGCAGCACCACCGGGGAGAAACCCATCGCCCGCAGGCGCGCGGCCGTTGCGCTCGCCCCGGGCTCCGGGCGGGTGACGAGAACGCGCCTCATCAGCTCCAGCCGGCGAAGAAGCCCGGCCCGGCCTTGGCGCGGATGCGCGCGCCGGCATCCGCGCCGATCCGCGCGGCGTCGGATGCGGCGCCCTCCGCCTCGATCTCGTGGACCTCGCGCCCGTCGGGCGACAGGATCATGCCGGAGAAGGCGAGCCGGTCGCCGTCGACGCGGGCATGGCCGGCGATCGGCGTGCGGCAGGAGCCGTCGAGCGCGGCGAGGAAGGCCCGCTCGCAGGCGAGCGCCCGCGCCGTCGGCTCGTGGCCGATGGCCGCGAGAAGCGCCAGCGTGCGGGCGTCGCCGATGCGGCTCTCGATGCAGATCGCGCCCTGCCCCGGCGCGGGCGGAAACTCCGCCAGCGGCAGAAGCTCGGTGACGATCCCGGCGAGGTCGAGGCGACGCAGCCCGGCATGGGCGAGAAGCGTGCCCGCCACCTGGCCCTCCTCGAGCTTGCGCAGCCTGGTCTGCACGTTGCCGCGGAAGGTGACGACGTCGAGGTCCGGCCGCAGCCGGCGGATCAGCGCCTGCCGCCGCAGCGACGACGAGCCGACCACGGCCCCCTGCGGCAGGTCGGCAAGGCGCGGCGCGGCGCGGCCGATGAAGGCGTCGCGCACGTCCTCGCGCTCGAGGAAGGCCGACAGCTCCAGCCCTTCGGGCAGCTTCGTCGGCATGTCCTTGGACGAATGGACGGCGATGTCGATGCGGCGGTCGATGAGTGCTTCCTCGATCTCCTTGGTGAACAGGCCCTTGCCGCCGGCCTCCAAAAGCGGCCGGTCGAGGATGCGGTCGCCGCTGGTCGAGATGACGACGATCTCGAACGCCGCCTCGGGCAGGCCGTGGACGGCCATCAGCCGCGCCCGCGTCTCGTGCGCCTGGGCCAGCGCCAGGGCGCTGCCGCGGGTTCCGATCTTCAAGACTTCCGTTTGCATGCCGTTCCGTCCGTGATAGGTCGGGCCAGTCCTATCGGGGAACGGCTGGAACGGCAATGATGCGCATGCTCGGCATCGAGACCAGTTGCGACGAGACGGCGGCCTCGGTCGTCGCGCTCGACGGCGACGGCGTGCCGAGGATCCTCTCCAATGTGGTCCTGAGCCAGATCGAGGAGCATGCCGCCTTCGGCGGCGTGGTGCCCGAGATCGCCGCCCGCGCCCATGTCGAGGCGCTGGACGGCATCGTCGAGGCCGCGCTCGCCGAGGCCGGGACCGACCTCGCCGGCATCGACGGCGTCGCCGCCACCGCCGGCCCCGGCCTGATCGGCGGGCTGATCGTCGGCCTGATGACCGCCAAGGCCATCGCCGCCGCCGCCGGCAAGCCGCTCGTCCCGGTCAACCATCTCGAAGGCCACGCCCTGACCGCGCGGCTGACTGCCCCGCTGACCGGCGCCATCGACTTCCCCTATCTCCTGCTCCTCGTCTCCGGCGGCCACACGCAGGTGGTGCTGGTGCGCGGCGTCGGCGACTATGAACGCTGGGCCACCACGATAGACGACGCGCTCGGCGAGGCCTTCGACAAGACGGCGAAGCTGCTGGGCCTGCCCTATCCCGGCGGGCCGAGCGTCGAGGCCGCGGCAAGGCGCGGCGATGCGTCGCGCTTCTCCTTCCCGCGCCCGCTCAGGGGCGAGGCGCGGCCCGACTTCTCCTTCTCCGGCCTGAAGACGGCGGTGCGGCAGGCAGCCTCGGCCATCGCGCCGCTGTCCGACGGCGACGTCGCCGACATCTCGGCCTCCTTCCAGCTCGCCGTCACCGAGACGCTGGTCGAGCGCGTCGGCAGGAGCCTCGCGCGCTTCCGTGACACGTTTCCCGATGTCGCCCGGCCGGTGCTGGTG